>JAAZNO010000060.1 GCA_012798275.1 Chloroflexota bacterium | reverse complement strand
TCCGGCTCGACGGTGACCTCGTGCGGCGCTTCGCCCCGCAGGAGCGCTTCCAGCGTCTCGGCGAGCTTGCGCAAGGTGATCATCCCCATTGTCGGGCAGTAGGGCGGACGCTCCGAGAGGGGCACGATCGTCTGCTCCGGGTATTCCTGCTGCAGTCTCCGCACCAATCGCGTCTCGGTGCCCACCGCCCACGCGCTTCCGGCGGGCGCGGCGGCGATTTGCTGGATGATGTGACTCGTGGAGCCGACGCTGTCGGCGAGCTCCACCACGCTCCGATCGCATTCGGGGTGGACGATGACCCGGATGCCCGGATACCGTTCCCGCACGGCAGCGACATCCGCCGGATGGAAGCGCTGATGCACGTTGCACGCGCCGGGCCAGAGTACCACTTTCGCGTCGCGGATGGCGTCGGCGCTCGGCGGGCGAGAGGGTGTCCACAGCAGGATTTGCTCCGCAGGGACGCCCATGGCGAGCGCGGTGTTGCGTCCCAGGTGTTGATCGGGGAAGAAGAAGACGCGTGGCCGCTGCGCGAAGGCCCAGGCGAGCACCTTCGCGGCGTTGCCTGAGGTGCAGACGGCGCCGCCGTGTCTGCCGCAGAAAGCCTTGAGCGCCGCATCGGAGTTGACGTAGGTGATGGGCGTGAGCTCGGCCCCGGCGTGACCGTCGAGCGCGGCGTCGAGCGCGGCCCATGCCTGCTCGACCTGCGTGCGGCCGGCCGTCTCCGCCAGATAGCAGCCTGCTGCGGGATCGGGGATGTAGACGTGCTGGCCGGGTTTGGCGAGGATCGCCGCGACTTCGGCCATGAAGTGCACGCCGCAGAAGACGATGTGCTCCGCGTCAGTTTTGGCGCCATCGCGGGCGAGCTGGAGCGAATCCCCGCGAAAATCGGCGAACTGAATCACCTCGTCGCGTTGATAGTGATGTCCCAGAATGACGAGGCGGTTGCCCAGAGCCGCTTTAGCGCGCCGGGCGCGTTCCTCCCACGAAAGGGCGGGGGCGGCGACGGGATTGAGGATCTTCATGCTCAGGTCGAGAGCGGCGACGGAATGGGTGATGGCGCCGGTGGAAATGAAGTCCACGCCGGTGCCGGCGATGGCGGCGACCGTGGCGAGCGTCACATTGCCCGAAGCTTCCAGCGGCACGCGGCCTCCCGCGAGGGCGACGGCCTCCCGCAGCGTCTCCAGGTCCATGTTGTCCAGCAGGATGCGGTCGAGCGGCGGGGTGATGGCCAGCGCTGCGCGCAGCTCGGCGAGGGTGCGCACTTCGACCTCGATGGGCAGTTCGGGATGCGCCGCGCGGGCGCGGGTCACGGCGGCAGTGAGGCCGCCGGCGCCGTCAATGTGATTGTCTTTCACCATGAGCATGTCGAAGAGGGACATGCGGTGATTCTGCCCGCCGCCCATGCTCACGGCGTATTTATCGAGCACGCGATAGCCGGGCAGCGTCTTGCGGGTGTCGAGGATCACGGCGCGCGTTGTGGCGACGGCGTCCACGAAATTGCGCGTCGCCGTGGCAATACCCGACATCCGCTGCAGGAAGTTGAGTGCCGTGCGCTCCCCCGCCAGCAGCGAAGGGCCCGGGCCGCTGACCTCGGCGAGGAGCTCGCCCGGGGTGACTTCTTGTCCGTCGCAGACATACGCGGTGAAAGCGAGTGCGGGGTCCACGGCGCGGAAGACGGCTTCCGCTACGGGCAGGCCGGCGATGACCCCCGGCGCTTTGGCGACGATGCGCCCGATCAGCGACACGGCGGGGTCGAGGGTGGCCTGGCTGGTCGCATCGCCGGGCCCGATGTCCTCGGCGAGGGCCAGTTCGATCAGCGGTGCGGCGGCAGCGAGGAGTTGTTCGCGTGAAATTGACATGATAACCTCCGGCAATGGTGATTCAGAAGTTGCGTCGCGCACATTCATACGTGGGCGCGTTTTTCCAGGTCCTCCCGGCGGATGGCAGGCTGGCGTCCCCGCGTGCGGAGCACGGCGTTGATCCATTTGGGGCGGTCGGGGATGTAGATGGTGACGGCGACGAGTTCGACCGGGTCGCTGTATTCGCACACAACGTGCACGTCGAGGTCCAGCTGCAGCGCCGGGCCGGCGATGAGCACTCGTTCGCGGTCGGGATAGTGCTCGAGCAGCCGCCCATTGAAGATGGCATGGAAGATGTCACTGGCACGCAGGCTTTCTTTGTGGGCTTCTCGCAGCGCGTGATCGGAGAGCCGCAGCGTCTGCCGACGGGCTAATAAATCCTCCACATCGGTGATGTACATGGCTGATTTCCTTGCTTCATGATGTCAGGCCATTCACGCGCCCCCGGGCGCTACCTCGCAGGCCGGCTACCATGTCACCGGCACACGTTGGAGTTTGCGCTGACGATCGTAGTAGGCCACATAGCGGTACGTCTTGCCAAATTCGTAGAGCTGGCGGGTCACTTCGACGTCTTGCTCGCAGTATTGGAACAGCTCCGCGAGACGTCCCTCGCGCCACCACTGGACGGCTTGCAGGCCGTCGGCGCTTTTGCCAATCTTCAACGTCGCGGTGGCCACGGCGTCCAGCCCGATGCGGTGTCCCAGGCGCCTCTCCAGCACCTGCATCATGTCCACGGTAGGCAATTTGGCCAGCTCCACAGTTTGCGTGTAGCGTTGCAGTACCGGATAGTCGAATCCATAAAGATTGTAGCCCACCACCAGGTCGGCGGCAGCGAGTTCGGCGACCAAAGCCGCTACATTTTGTTCGGTGTAATGGTGGAAGGCGGCGTCGGTGCTGTTGTAAGTCACGGCGACGGACAGGCGCAGCCGCTCTGGATACCGTCCGCCGACTTCCTGGAAGGTATTTTGGGTCTCGATGTCAAAAAACACGGGCATGGCATGGCCTTTCTGCGCGTTATGTGTGCGCGGACCCGTCGGTGACGACGAGTTCGTAAATGGGCAGGGGCGTGGCGTGCCCCTTGATGGGAGCCGGTGGCAGCGGGCGCGTGGGGAAGGCCGTGCGGATCAGGGTGTAGGTACGCTGGCAGATGAGGATCTTGCCGGCCGGCGCGAGCTCCTGCAGGGTATGGGCGATGTTCACCGTCTGGCCGACCACAGTGAAGTTGACCAGCTCGGTGGTGCCGATGTTGCCCATGATTGCCTCGCCGGTGCTGATGCCGATGCCAAAGGGGAGGCGGTGCTCAGGCGGCAGCTGTTTATGGAGCTGGGCCGTGGCGTTGAGGAGGCGCACGGCGGCGCGGACGGCGTGTATGGCGTAGTCCTCTTGCGGCAGCGGCGCGTTGAAGAACGCCATGATCTCATCCCCCATGAACTTGTCGAGCGTGCCTTCCTCATCGAGGATGACGTGGGCGGCTACGGCGAGATGCTGGTTGAGCACCGAGATAAGCGTCTCCGGTTGGGTGCTGGCGGAAAATGTCGTGAAGCCCCGCAGATCGGCAAACAGCACGGTGATGGTCTGCCGCTGTCCGCCCGGGCGGATGCTTTCCGGTTGCTGCAGGATGCGTTCTACCACCGGCGGCGCGACGTAGTGCTCGAAGACCTGGCGGATCTCGCGTTTTTCTCGCTCGCGTCGCGCTTCGACTTCCGCCAGCAGGCGCGTGTTTTCGATGGCAATGGCGGCGTAGTCGCTCAGCATCCGCAGGAGACGCTGATCGTGCTTGTCCAATATTTCGCGGCTGCGCTTGTTGCTTACCGTCAGCGCGCCGAGGACTTTGTTGCCGATCTGGATGGGCGTGGCCATCATCAGGCTTTGCGATTGCGTCAGCATGTTGGGATCTTCCACCGGCGTTTGGACCCCATTGTCGGAGCGAACCCGGCTGACGCGGGCGGTTGGCTGTCCTGTGTCCGGGTCGAGCATGATCAGGGCGCCGTCCATGGCGCCGGTCAGGTACAGCGCCGCGTCTACAATGCGCTCCAACAGGGTGTCGCCCTCGCGCAGCGAGGTGACCGATTTGCTGACCTGGTAGAGCGTGTCGAGTTCCTGGACGCGCTGGGTGAGTTGCGTGTTCGCCGTCCGCAATTCGTTGAGGAGATCATCGCGTTGCTGCTCGAGCCGGGCGGTGTGAAGCACCCGCTCGATCGAGGCGAGCAGGTCTTCTACTGCAAAGGGCTTGGGGATGTAATCCCGCACGCCAAGGCGGAAGACCTCGACCGCAACGGATTCGGAACCATAGGAGGTCACCAGAATCACGGGGACGGCAATTTTCTGTTCCTGGAGCGCGCGCAGCATCTCGATGCCGTTCATCTGCGGCATTTCGTAATCCAACAGGATCAGATCGGGACGTTCCTCGCGCGCTTTGCGGAGCCCTTCCAGACCATTGCTGGCCGTGATCACAGCGTAGCCTGCCGGCTCCAATACCGACGTTTGGATGAACTCCCGAATGTCGGAACTGTCGTCTATGACCAGGATGCGCGGGGATTCAGATTTGGATGTCGTCATGTTGCCCACTTGGTTGCCGAGATCGGAATTCTGCGGGTCATTTTACCCTTTTTGACCCAGAACGCAAAGGCAGCGTTCAACGCTCGGAGCTGATGAGGCC
>JAAZNO010000059.1 GCA_012798275.1 Chloroflexota bacterium | reverse complement strand
GGTCACCACTTCAGGCCAATAGAGTGTCGCCTCGCTGGTCGCCAGCACGCCAGCGGCCAGGTTTTCATAGGCGCTTTTCTCAACCAGCACGCCGTCGCCATCGTAGAAGTAGGAGGTTGTATGCCCGTTCTGCGTCACGCTACTCCGGCGTGGGCAGCGGCGAGATGAGCGTGGGGGTGAGTGGCTCCTGGGCGGTCACGCCGCCTGCCGGCGCCGCGGCGACTGCCGCTACTTCCAGCCGTCCCGCAGATAAATTTACATCACGGGGGGGGGTGACAAATACAACGGGAATCCCAGAGAAAAGCACAGCGCAAGTCAACAGCAGGGTGAGGGCCTGGCGGGCCAATCGAAACGACGCCATCGGTTCCACCTCCAGAAATGCAGATTGGGCAAATTTGGCTAGAAGGCTCAAACAATATTTAGGCCCGCAGGGAATCGAGATAAATTTATGGTATGCCTTCAGGCGTAAAAGTCAAGCTTTGTCCCGTAGATCCGTAGGGCACGTTCCGCGATGGGGTAAATGACTTAAAGACGCCCTGTGCTGATGCGCTATCGGCAAGCATGAAAATGTGAGTTTGGCCGGGGATAGAATCCCCAGCCTGACACAAACCAACCGCGTTGAAGCGCGTTGTTGGGGACGTAGCAGGCCCGGAATTCATTCCGGGGCGGCCTGAAGTTCGCGCACCCTTTGCCACGCAAGTGATTTTTTCGCTTATTCGCTTTCTCGCTTTTTCGCTGACTCGCCGATTTTCCGAGGAGATGAACGTTGTACATTTTTATGAATGCGCGTATAATGAACTCAGCCAGGAAGGACAACTCCAGGAAGAAACGACTTCCTGAAATCGCAGACGCGGCTCCGTTCAATCCTCCCCATTCGCACGAGCTACCGGCCCTCCCTGGCGCAGAAAGAAGGGGACATGGTTGATTGGGTTTTGAATCTGACCACGGCGTTTGGGCTTTCAACCTCAGCGGGGTTGAACGCCTACATTCCTTTGCTCACCGTCGCGCTGCTGTCGCGCTTCACCGACCTGATCACCCTGGAGGAACCCTGGAGCGCCCTCACCAACGGGTGGATCATCGGCTTGCTGGCCGTGCTGTTGATCGTGGATGTGCTTGCCGACAAGATCCCTGCCGTAGACAGCGTCAACGACGTCATCGGAACGGTCATCCGCCCCACGGCGGGCGCTATCCTCTTTGCCGCCACGACCCAGCACACCCTCAACCTGAGCCCCATCCTGGCGCTGGGCTGCGGCGTGATTCTGGCGGGCGGCGTCCACGCGGTCAAGGCGTCGGCGCGACCGGTCATCACCGCCACCACGGCCGGCGCGGGCAATTCCGTCGTCAGCTCCCTCGAAGAGGCCGTCTCGGCCATCACGGCGGTGCTCGCCGTCCTCTTCCCCTACCTGGTGCTCCTGTGGATCTTCCTCATCGTCCTGTTGCTGTATCTGATCGTGCGCCGACGGCGCCTGCGCGCGGCAGCGCATAAGGCAGCGCCGGCCACGGATGCCGCAACTTACGAGGAATTCTAACGTAGTATAAAGAGGGTTTTACAATCTGATCGTGAGAAAGGGAGAACTATGTCGCAAAATTACGGTCCCAACTACGAACAGCCGGCGAGCTACACCCGCACGAGCGTTTCCGCGGTTGCCAGCCTGGTCCTCGGCATTCTGGGAGTAATCCAGGTATTGCCCTTCATCGGCAGCATCGCCGGGTTGATCCTGGGCTACGCTGCCAAAAATGAGATTTCCCACAGCAACGGCGCCGTCACCGGCGATGGATTGGCGCAGGCCGGTGTCATCCTGGGATGGGTCGGCATCGGGCTCACCCTCATCGGCCTGTGCCTGGGCCTCTTGATGTTTATCGGCGTGTTCTCGCTGCCCTTTGGGTTTGCCTTCTGCGACCAGCTGAACGCGGGCTCGCAGCTCTTTGGCCTCCACTGAGACGACAGCAGAGACAAATCCGACCGCGAAGAACGCAAATTCTGGATCAGCTGTTTTCGTGATCCCATATGTCATATGGAAAATGTGAGTCGTGAGCAGAGGTTGCGACGACTTCCCCGTTTGGCTGGGGATGGAATCCCCAGCCTGACACAAACCAACCGCGTTGAAGCGCGTTGTGGGGGGCATATCAGCCCTGGAATTCATTAGTTCGCACACCCTTTACCACGCAAGCGATTCTGAGGTTCACAGATTCGCCTTTTCGCTGACTCACTGATCTCTATTTTCGAAGGAGCAATGATGACTTACAATACCGTCCCTGACCCGCTTCCCTTACCGAATCCCATCCCTGATGAGGAGAATGCCACGCCGGAGTGGCCCTCACAGCCGCCCTATGCCGCAGAGCCGACGCCGGCGCCCATGCCCACGCCGCCTCCCCCTCCCGCCGGCGGCCCTTATCCCTCCGCCGCCAGCACGCCCCCCAAGAAAAACAACACCACGCTGATCATCGTCCTGATCGTGGTGGGGGTGCTACTGGTCCTGTGCTGCTGCGGGGTCCTGTTCTATATCCTGTACCAGAACGGCGATACCCTTCTGCAGGAGTTCGAGCAGCCAATGGGCCTGTTGCTGCCACGGCTGACCATCTAAACCGGGGCCGCGTCGGTCAGGCATTGTGGGCGTCTGAGTGTGGCGCCCGCATCCAAGAGCAGGGGGTGTTTGTGACAACATGCAGGTTGCCACAAACACCCCCTTGTTGATTACAGAAGCCACTTTGCCGTGAAACGCTCCCCAGTTCTGTTGTATAATCAGACCTGTGAAAGGGCCTTCGGAACTCATCGAACAGCAGTTAGCCACCCTGCCCACCAAACCCGGCGTGTACTTGATGCACAACCTCAAGGGCCAGGTGATCTATGTGGGCAAGGCGATCAATCTCGCCAACCGGGTGCGCTCCTATTTTCACGCCTCGGCGCAGGAAAACGCCAAAACCCGCCGTCTCGTCGCCGAAATCGCCAGCCTGGAATGGATCATCACCGATTCAGAAGTCGAAGCGCTGATCCTCGAAGCCAACCTGATCAAGAAATACCGCCCGCGCTTCAACGTGCGCCTCAAAGATGACAAGCGCTATCCCTACCTGAAGATCACCCCCGAGGATTTCCCCAAAGTGCTCATCACGCGCCGCATGGAGCAGGACGGCGGACGCTACTTCGGCCCCTACACCTCCACCGGCGCGCTGCGCGAGACGCTGGACTTGCTGCGCCGGCTCTTCCCCTACCGCACCTGCGACCGGGAAATCACGGGAACGGACGCCAAACCCTGCCTGTACTTCGATCTCAAGCTCTGCCTGGGACCGTGCATCGGCGCGGTGGACCGCACGGAATACCTGACGATGCTGGCGCAGCTGACGGAATTCATGGAGGGCCGAACCGAAAACGTGATGCGCGATCTGGAACGCCAGATCCGCGAGGCGGCCGAGGCGCTGCACTTCGAGCGCGCGGCGCGCGTGCGGGATCGGCTGCTCGCCCTGCGACAGGTGACCGAACGGCAGAAGATCGTCACCACCGCCGCGCTCAATCAGGATGTGATCGCCCTGGCGCGAGACGAAAGCAACGCTTGTGTGGAAGTCTTCTTCGTCCGCAACGGCAAACTGCTGGGACGGGAATACTTCGTCATGGAAGGGGGCGCGGGCGCCGACGACAACGAGATCATGACGGCATTCCTGCAACAATTCTACGCCAACGCGGCCACCATCCCGCCGGAGATTCTGCTGCCGGCGCAGGTCGCCGAGGCCGCCGTGCTGCAGGACTGGCTGCGCACCCAACGCGGCGATGTGGTCTACCTCAACGTGCCCCACGAGGGCGCCGCCCGCGAGCTGCTGGATCTGGCAGCGACCAACGCCACGGAGACACTCACCATGCTCAAGGCACAATGGGAGGCGGATAAACACCGCAACGAGCTGGCGCTGCAGGAATTGCAAACGGCCCTGGGCCTTCCCCGTGCGCCCGTCCGCATCGAGTGCTACGACATCTCCACCACCCAGGGCGTCGAAGTGGTCGGCAGCATGGTGGTGTTCGAGCACGGCGTGGCGAAAAAGAGCGACTACCGCCGCTTCAAGATCAAGACGGTCACGGGGCAAGATGACTTCGCCAGCATGAGGGAAGTCCTCATGCGGCGCTTCGACCGCTGGCGGCGCGTTTCCTCCGGCGAGCTCAAGGGCACGCGCGGCAGCCAGGGGTGGGGCAAATTGCCCGATTTGGTGGTGGTGGACGGCGGCAAGGGACAGCTGGGAGTGGCCGTGGAAGTCCTGCAGGCCTTCGAGCTGCAAGATCAGGTGCCAGTGGTGGGGCTCGCCAAACGCCACGAGGAGCTCTTCAAGCCGGGAGAGAGCCATTCCCTCGTGCTGGAACCCACCGATCCCGCCATTCTGTTGCTGCGCCGCATCCGCGACGAGGCGCACCGCTTCGCCATCACCTATCACCGGCAGCGTCGCCAGAAGCGTGGACTGGCGTCGCAACTTGATGAGATTCCCGGCATCGGCCCGGTCAAACGCCGGGGGCTGCTCAGCCATTTCGGCTCGCTCGCCGCCATCCAGAGCGCCTCGATCGAAGAGCTGACGCAGGTCCGCGGCATCTCCACCACGCTGGCAACCGTAATTCAACAGTATTTCGAGAAATTGCGGCAGGAGGACGAGGCCGAGCTGTGAGATGTGAGAAGACCGCTCACGGCTCACTATTCACCGCTCACGGCTTCCCGTTCTCTGCCGACGCTGCATCAGGAGGAATGTCATGGAATTGCGACTCTACGATACCTACACCCGCTCGATTCGGGAGTTCGAGCCGCTCAAGCCCGACGAGGTGGGGCTCTACACCTGCGGGCCGACGGTTTACAACTACGCCCACATCGGCAATCTACGCACCTACCTCTTCGAGGACGTGCTGCGCCGGGTGCTGGAGTTCAACGGCTACCGCGTCAAACACGTGATGAACATCACCGACGTCGGACATCTGGTCTCCGATGCCGACACGGGCGAGGACCGCATGGAGCTCGGCGCGCAGCGCACGGGCATGACGGCATGGGAGATCGCCGAGATGTACACCCAGGCTTTCCGCGAGGACATGGCGCGCCTCAATATCCAGGAGCCGACGATCTGGTGCCAGGCCACCGCTCACATCCAGGAACAGATTGCGCTGGTCCAGTGCATCGAGGCGCACGGCTTCACCTATCGCACCGCCGACGGCATCTACTTCGACACCTCCAAATTGCCGGACTACGGCCATCTGGGGCGGCTGGACATCGCGGGCCTGCAGGCCGGCTCGCGCGTGGAATTGGGCGAGAAGCGCAACATCACCGACTTCGCGCTGTGGAAGTTCAGCCC
>JAAZNO010000447.1 GCA_012798275.1 Chloroflexota bacterium | reverse complement strand
CCCTTCATGCCACGGCAATTTTTCACGTCGGTTCAGCGTAATCATCTCACAGATACTTTTCCACTACCGCCAGCACTTCCGGGTAATCAATTCCCAGCGCTCGCAGCTTTTCCACCGTCGGCACACCGTTCCGCGTCCAGCCACGCCGTTGATAGACCGCGTCCATCAGCTGCTCGTAGCGTCCCATGCGATACTGGCGGTGCGCCGCAATTTTTTCCTGAAGCGTCATGCGATCAGGATCGAGGCCGAGCCACTCGCGCAGCTGCTTGTCGTAACGCTCCTGGCGGGATATGTATTCCTCCTCGGTCACCGGCCCGACGCCCCGGTAGGGCGGATAATCGTGCGCGCGCAACCCCTTGCCCAGGCGAATGTTGAACACGCGCTGCAAATTATATACCCGCTCGGACATGGCGATGATCTCTTGAAGGTCTATCTCGCGGCCCGTCACCCCGGAGAAAATGTCCACGTAGTTCTGCACGTGATGTGGAATTTTGGCGGGTTCGGCGCTCTTCGAGTTTTTGGGATCCACCACATCATTCCAGGGCAGCTTGCAGAAGCCACACAGGCCGAACCAGGTGCGCCACATGGGGAAGTAGTGCAGCGCCTCGGCCTTGTCCTCGAAAGTGGGCAGCTGATTGTTCACCATGTCCATGAAGATGAGCCAGGCCTCGTCGTGCTGCGGCCCTTTGTTGGTGAGCGCATAACCGCCCTGCTGTGCGAGCGATTCCTTCGCCATGTACATGGAATACTCCATGCCCTTGTTCTCCATGCCGATGTCGTCCAGGAACTGCGGATCGGCGCCGTAGTGCTCGACGAGGTAGGCTTTGGCTTTGTGGATGCCCAATCCGACGATCTTGCCGATCCCTTCGCCGCGCGCCAGCTGGTGGAGCGCTTCCAGGGACGCCGCCGCATTCCCGAAGGTCAGCTCCAGCCCGCCGGTCTTTTCCCGGTCGAGAATGCCGGCCTCGTAACACTCCATCAGAAAGCCCACGGTGTTGCCGAAGGAGATCGTGTCAATGCCGTAGGTGTCGCAATAGAAATTGAGTTCAAGGATCGCATCGGGGTTGAAGATGCCACACGTGCTTCCGACCGCGCCGATGGTCTCGTACTCCGGCCCGTCCACGATGACCTTTTGCCCTTTGTAGGGGCCGGTTTGCAGCTCGAAGCCATCCACGGCATGGGCGCAGGCCACGGTGCAGCCGTACCAGCAGCCATCGGGCAGGCCCTGCGTGAGGCGTTGTTCCCAATAGGCGCCGTCAATCTCATGCGCCTGTGGATGCGAGCCGAATTTGAAGTTGTTGACCGGCAGCAGATCGTAGTCGCTCATGACGCCCACCAGATAGGGGGTGCCGCGATTGCGCATCCGGTTCTGGACGGGATCCCAGGTGGCGACTTCCTTTTGCATGTCTGCGCCCACGCGCGCGAGACGCTCCGGGTCGGCGGGATGATTGGCGTCGCCGTGGAAAGCGTGGGCGCGCACGACCAGGGCTTTGACATGCTTGTGGCGCAGCACCGTGCCGGGACCGCCACGCGCGGCCTGTTTGTAGCGGATGGCCCGCCGCTTGCGGTCGTAGAGGCTGAAGTTGAGGCAGCCCAACAACGAGTGCTCTGCCCCCGTGCCGGCGGAGACCATGGCGATGTAGTATTTCTCTTCGGGCTTTTCGGCGAGCGCTTCATAGAGCCACGCGCCGAGGAGATGGGTGTCGGTCGGCGCGTCAGGCAGCTCCTCGATGGTGACCTTGCCGGCGATGGCGTCCACCACGACGATGACGTCCTGAGCTGCAATGCCCTGCACTTCGATTGCGTCCCAACCGCTGAACTTGAGCAGCGGCCCGAAGTGCCCCCCGGCGTTGCAGTCGGTCACAATATCCGTGGTCGGTGAGATCGTGGTCACGAGCGATTTGCCGGAGCCGGGATACTGCGTGACGCCGCCGCACGGTCCACTGGAGATGACAATCTCGTTTTCGGGACTGTCCCATCTCGTGTCGTCTCTCACGGCGTGCCAGAGCAGCCACAGATCAAAACCCTTGCCGCCGGTGAACTTTAGTTTCATCTCCTCCGAGACGGGCTTTGCCTTGATCTCGCCCGTCCCGACGTTGACATAGAGGGTCTGATTGGCGTAACCGCGCTCAACTTGGGGGGCCTGATAGGGGTATTCTGCCAGTACATGACGAGTGATTTTTTTAGTCATAGGGGGTCTCCTCAAAAAATAGAAATCAGTGAGCCGTGAGGAGAAGGCCGTCGCCACCTCCGCTCACGACTCCCAGCTCATAACTCACATTTTTTCATTGGCGGTGGTGTGCTGCAGGAACATGTCAACTCCTCAAGAGGCCTAAAATTGCCAGGTCCACACGGCCGTCGAGGCCTCTTCGACCTCGACGATCTTCAGCGCCTGACCCGGACAGGGCTTGACGCATTGTCCACAGGCGACGCATTTGAAGGCCAGCGCCTCTTGAGGGGCGTAATCCATCACGCCGTAGGGACAGAATCCCACGCACGACATACAGCCCACACAGAGAGCCTTCTTCAGCATCACAATGCCCTGTTTGTTGTAGTACAGCGCTTCCGTGGGGCAGACTTCGATGCACTTGCCGCATTGGATGCAGAATGCGGCGGCAAAGCCGTCTTCCTGGGCCCGGATGTGGATGCTGGAGCGCGCTATGTCCGACGTTTTGAACCATGTCTGAGCGCATGTTGCCTCGCAGACGTGCGCTCCCTGGCATTTTTGGGGATCGAAAGCCAATACTTTCATCTTGCCTCCTCGCATAAAATAGTCTTCGAAAATAGCGAATCTGCGAATGGCGAATCAGCGAATTACTTACGTTCTTACGTTCGCCCGTTCCCATGTTCAGAGGTTGTGATACGGATATTCCGTATTATAGTGTAGCGGATGATGACGGCAAATGTAGTGTCAGATTGTCCTGATAGCGACTATCGAATATCCTTATCCTTGCGGCGGTCGTGGCGGTTGCTGGCGTTGGTGGGAGTGACGTTTGTGTTGCGGGTGGTCTTCCTCGACGCGCAAAGCCTCTGGCGGGATGAGGTGGACGCCCTCAATTTTGCTACTGCGCCCTGGTCCGAGGTGTGGGGCAATTTCCTCCGCCCCGGTTGGAATGGCCCCCTCTATTTTTTGCTGCTGCGCGGTTGGGTGGCTCTCACGGGCAGAACGGCGTTTGCCCTGCGTTTTTTCTCGTTGCTGTGGGGCGTGCTCGCGATCCCCTTGATGTACGCCTTGGGGCGGCGTCACCTCGACGCGCGGACGGCGCGATGGGCGGCGGTGTTGGCGGCCTTTTCACCTTATCTCATCTGGTACTCGGCGGAAGTCAAGATGTACAGCTGGGTGCCGTTTCTGATCCTGTTGGCGTTCTATGCGCTGGATCGCGCCTGCGTCACGCCCCGGTGGGGCTGGTGGGCGCTGACCGTGGCAGGGCTCTCCCTGGCGGTCTACAGTCACATCCTTGCTACGTTGAGCATCCCCGTCGCCGTCCTCTGGTTCTGTCTGCACCCGAGGCGACATCCGCGCGCCTGGGTGGGGGCGCTGGCGGCGCTGGCGGCGCTCACGCTCCCTTATCTCCCGCTGCTTGCCTGGCAGTTCCCCATGGTGTTGGCCGATCGCGGAGTGACCGGTTTCCCGGCGCTCACCTTCGGGCAGATGGCGGGAAGCCTGCTGGTAGGGTGGAGCGCCGGCGTGCCGGCTATGGGAGGCGCCGTCGCGTCCTGGGGCAGCGCCCTCTTGGGCGTGTGGGGCGCCTGGACTCTGATCCGGCGTCGCCGCTGGCGGACCGCTGCCGCATTGGGAGCGTGGATTTTCGCGCCGCTAGGGCTGATCTGGTGGGTCTCGTTGCGCGGCCCTCTCTTCACGGATCGTTACCTGATCTGGGCCGCGCCGGCTTTCTACTTGCTTTTGGGCGCTGGATTGGCGGGACTGCGAGGACGCTGGGTGCGTCAGGGGGCGTTGGTGGCGCTGATTCTGATCGCCGGAGCGAACCTCAGCGCGCAGCTGCTGCATCCCTACAAGCCACAGTTTCGGGAGGCCGCGGCGTCCCTCCGGCTGCGGCGTTTGCCGGAGGATTTGCTGCTGTTTCAGATCCCTTACAATCGCATCATGCTGGACTATTATTCGCCAACGCCTCTGGAACCCTGGGCTGACGCGCCTTACACCAATTTCCGCGATGCGGAGGGACGTTACACGGTGACCTTCGAGGCGGTGGATGCTCAGCTGCGCGCGCTCACGCAGGGGTATCAGCGGGTGTGGCTGGTGTATTCTGAAGCCACGCTCTGGGACGAGCGCGAGCTGGTGAAGGCCTGGCTGGACATTCACGGGCGCCTCCTCTATGAGCAGCAGTTCCTGATGGTCTCGCTGGCGTGTTACGAACTGCCATGAGGTGCACAAAAACAGAGGGCGGCACTTTTCCGCCCTCTGTTGGTGAATGGGGCGCTGTCGCGATCGGCTTTCAGGGGATGCAGAGCACCTGTCCGGCGTAGATCAGGTTGAGATTGTAAATGTGGTTGGCGGCCGCAATTGTCCACATGCTGACGCCGTACATGTAACCGATGCGGGTGAGGGTCTCGCCGTAACGCACGGTGTGGTAATAGCGGCAGGCGGGCGTCGGTTCGCTGTCGCTAAACTGTCGCACCGCCACCGGCCCCGGCGGGATGGGACTCCACGGCGCGACGGGGATCGCCAGACGTTGTCCGACCCACAGGCGATTGGGGTTGGCGATGCCGTTGGCCGCGGCGATGACTTCGGGGCGTGTGGCATAGGCGCGACCGATGGCGTACAGGCTCTCGCCGGGGCGGACGACGTGATACCCCTGGATACTCCACCCGGCAGCCAGCGCTGCCGCCGGAAGCGTGCTCAGCACTATCACCAATGCGAGCACCAGCAGCAATTTCTTGCGCATCCTTGACCTCCTTTTTGCTTGCTATGGCACGATACACCTGACAACAGAGTCATTTGTGGCGGGCGGGGATTCATGACCCTATTTTTATTCTAAGGCCATTGGGGGATTTGTGAATTCCGATGCGGTTACAGAGTGATTACAAGGCGTGTCGGGCTGGGACCCTGCGGCCGGCGGTGTTTTGCGGAGGGGCGCGTCCTTGTCTTTTTGGAGAAGCACGGTAAAATCTAACTGGCCCAGCGAGTTCAGATTACTACCTGGATTGAGGAGTGCATTGACCATGTCGTTGACATACGCTGAATTGCAGCAGCTGCTTCTTAAGCAAGAAGGTGAGCTGCGGAGTCAGTTGGAAAGCATCCATAGCGAAGTTCGTGAAGATGGGGTAGGTTATAGCAATCACATCGCCGATGCGGCGAGCGAGGTCTTCGAGCAGGCGCGCAATGTCTCCGTGTTGCAACAGCTCCGCCGTTCCTACGAAGATGTGCAGCACGCGCTCCAGAAATTCGAGGACGCTACTTATGGCATCTGCGAATCCTGCGGCGCGCTGATTGACATCCCCCGCCTGGAAGCTTTGCCCTCCGCCCGCTATTGCGTCACCTGCCAGACTCGCCTCGAAGGCAAACGATGAGGCATTGGCGACTGCATCCGAGTCGCCTGTTGTTGTGGGGACTGGCGGCCGTTATCATCCTTGCGGATCGTCTGTCCAAGGCATGGGTGCTGGCGCATCTCACGGAGTATGTGCCGACGGATGTTTTTCCCTGGCTGGCTCCCCTTGCGTCTTTCACTCGCTTGCCCAACACCGGGGTCGCTTTTGGGATGTTCCCGCAGTTGGGGGACGTCTTCAAGGCCCTTTCTGCGGTGGTGATTGTCGCGATCATCTTTTTTTCCCGCAGCCTCGATCCCCACGATTGGTTTACCCATGTGGCGCTGGGCTTCATG
>JAAZNO010000446.1 GCA_012798275.1 Chloroflexota bacterium | reverse complement strand
GGACCGCGTCCAGCTCGATGATTTTCTGCGGGATGGGCGAGGCGACGACGCGCCGCCAACCGCGCCCGGCATCTTCCACAATCGCCCAGCCTTCCTCAGCTTCACGCTTTTTGGCCTCGGCCTCGTCCATGAAGCCGCCGATGGGCTTGGAGGGGTGCTGGAACGACGGGTCGTTCTTGTCCACCAACACCTGCGTCACAATCGTCGCCACACTTTTCTTCATGCCGCGGCGGTAGAACTCATTGTTGAGATTCTGCTGGAGCGAATAGCCGATCGCGCCCTGCGAGTCCGCGCCGCAGACATCCAGCGGGACCTCGTGCATGCCGGCGACCTTGTGCGCAATTTCCGAACGGCGAAGGATAAAGCCCACCTGCGGCCCATTCCCGTGGCCAATGGCCACGTCCCACCCGGCCTCAATCATACTGGCAATGTGATAGCAAGTCTCTTTGGCTGCCAGGTATTGATCCTCAACAGTCTGATGATCCTTATCTTTAATCAACGAATTGCCGCCAATGGCGATGACGGCCCATTTTCTGTCGCTCATAGAACCATGCTCCCTCTCATGAATATAAAAGTAATGAGTAATGGGGTAATGAGGGGTGGGGTAATGAGGGCAAGGCCTTCTCGCCCCATCACCTCTTACCCATCCCTCATACTGAATTTACCACATCGTCAGCGCCATCACGGCTTTCTGCGCGTGGAGGCGGTTCTCAGCCTGGTCAAAGACGACGGAGTTGGGGCCGTCCATCACCTCGCTGGTCACTTCGACGTCGCGGTCGGCGGGCAGAGGATGCATGTAGATGGCATCCGGCCTGGCCCGCTTCATCTTGGCCGCATCGGTGATCCAGTCCTTGTAGCTATCCTGGATGCGCTTGCCCTCGGCAGGGTCGGTGGTGGTGAGCAGCGGCCCCCACGACTTGGCATAGACCACGTCAGCATCTTCAAAGCCCTCAGCCATATCGTGGACGATCTCGAAAGCGGCGCCGCTTTGGCGCGCCAGCGCCTGCGCCTCTTCCACGTATACATCCGGCAGTTTGAACTCCGGCGGATACGAGAGCGTCACATCCATGCCGAAGCGCGGCATCTGGAGGATGAGCGAGATCGGCACCGAGATGGGCTTGAGGTACGAAGCGGCATACGCCCACGAAACCACGATCTTCTTTTTGCGCAGGTCGCGGCCTTTCTTTTCCATGATCGTCATCAGGTCGGCCAGGCATTGGAACGGGTGGAACAAATCGCACTGCATATTCAGCACCGGCGCGCGCGAGGATTTGGCGACGGCGTTGATGTAGGCATTCCCCTCGCCCCAATCGCAGTGGCGGATGGCAAGGCCATCGAAATAGCGCCCCAGAATCTCGCCGATTTCCACCGGCGTATCGCCGTGCGCAATCTGCGTCGTCTTGCTCTCGATGAAGGCGCCATGCCCGCCGAGCTGCGCCATGCCCGCCTCAAACGAGCAGCGCGTGCGCGTGCTGCTGAAGAAGAACAGCATCCCCAGCACTTTATCACGCAGATAGGGATGCGGCTCGCCCAACGCGCGCTTGCGCTTGAGGTCCCAGGCCACGTCCAGCACGGTTTCGACCTCTTCCTTGCTGAAATCCAGATCAGAAATCAAATCGCGGCCACGAAGATTGGTGATCATAATGCTATCCACTCCTCTCTTGAATTTATGGGAGTAGGAAGTAAGGAGTAATGCTTCCTTATCCGTACTCCCCTTGCTCCCTTACTCCCTGGCTCTCCTACTCCCTTACCCATTTACTCCATCGCCCCCAGGACCAGCGCCAGCAGCGCCATCCGCATCACGACGCCGTTGAAGGCCTCCTGCCAGTAGCGCGACCAGCGGGTGATGTCCACATCCGTCGGGATTTCGTCCATGCGGGGCAACGAATGCAGCAAAATCGCATCGCTCTTGGCCTTGCCGGTGAGCAGCTCGCGGGTAATCTTGTAGTTGGCGGGCGTCAGGCCGGTCTCCCCCTTGCGCTCGTCGCGGGCCTTGGTGTAGTCTGGTTGCATGACCGGCTCGACCAAAATCACATCGGCCTGAGCGATGACCTGTTCCACATGCTCTGCCTC
>JAAZNO010000445.1 GCA_012798275.1 Chloroflexota bacterium | reverse complement strand
CGGCGCAGTGAAAGGTGGCTGCGACAATGAAAGCGAGCTCTCAATCCCGCGCGCGCGTGGGCCGGCTGTGGGCCTGGTTTTGGGTTGTGCTCGGCGCGCTGTATTTCATCGTGCCGTTGATTGCTACTTTCGACTTCTCGCTGCGCGCCCAAAAAGGCGCCTTGACCTTTCTGGCCTATGAGCGCATCTTCAAAGATCCGGAGTTCTGGCGAACGTTCACGTTCTCATTACAAATGGCCTTCTTCACTATCGTGGTGAGCATTTTGCTGGTGGTGCCGACCGCGTATTGGATTCGCCTGCGTCTGCCGCGCCTGCGTCCGATGGCGGAGTTCATCTCCATGCTGCCCTTCGTCGTGCCGGCCATCGTGCTGGTCTTTGGCCTGATTCGGGTTTTCAGCGGGCCGCCATTCCATCTGACGAACACCTTCACGGGAACCAACGCACTGCTGGTGGCGGGTTACGTGGTGCTGGCGCTGCCGTACACCTATCGTGCCGTGGACACGGGCCTGGCCGCCATTGACGTGCGCACGCTGACTGAGGCGGCGCAAAGCCTGGGGGCCGGCTGGGGCACCATCCTCTTCCGAGTGGTGTTCCCGAACTTGCGCGTCGCCATCCTCAGTGGGGCCTTCCTCACGCTGGCGACCGTCATCGGCGAGTACACGCTGGCCAGCTTCATCGTGGGGATCAAGGCCTTTGGCCCGTACATGTCGCTGGTAGGGCAAAACAGGACGTACGAGTCCGCTTCGCTGGCGATCATCAGTTTCCTGTTGACCTGGGCCTTTATGGGCCTGATTCAACTCTTCAATCGTGGGCGCGCTGAAGGACAACTGGCGGGCGCACGCTAATCTGCGATGGATGACGAACGATGAGTTTTCTAACCCTGTCCAATCTTTCTAAGACTTTCGGTACGACGGCGGCAGTGATCGGCTTCAACCTGGACGTTGAAAAGGGCGAGTTTGTCTCGTTCCTGGGACCCAGCGGCTGCGGGAAGACGACGACGCTGCGCATGATCGCCGGCTTCGAGATCCCCACGGCGGGCACGATCACGCTCGATGGCCTGGACATCACCTATCAACCGCCGAATCAGCGGAATGTGGGGATGGTTTTCCAGGCGTATGCCCTTTTCCCCAACATGACCGTGGAGCAAAACATCGGTTTTGGTCTGCAGGTGCGCAAGCGTTCGGCGGCAGAGGTCCAACAGCGCGTGGATGAGATGCTGGCGCTGATTCACCTGGAGGATTTCGCCCGCCGGTATCCCTATCAGATGTCGGGGGGACAGCAGCAACGGGTGGCGCTCGCGCGGGCGCTGGCGATTCAACCGCGCGTGCTCCTGCTCGACGAGCCGCTTTCCGCGCTGGATGCCAAAATTCGGGTGGAATTGCGCCTTGAAATCCGCCGCATCCAGCAAACTTTGGGGATCACGACGGTCTATGTGACGCACGATCAGGAGGAGGCGCTCTCCCTTTCCGATCGGGTCGTGGTGATGAACGGCGGTCACATGGAGCAGGTGGGGACGCCCTATGAGATTTACAATTATCCCACTACGGAGTTTGTGGCGTCCTTTGTGGGGCAGCTTAATCTACTGCCCATCGCCAACCTGGACCGGGTGGCGGGCACCTGCACGCTGGGAGGACAGCCCATCCGCTTTGAGCACAGCGTGGATCGTCCCATCAGCGATACGCCGCGGCTGGCGATTCGGCCTGAAGAGTTCTGGCTGGGGCCAGGTGAAGAACGCAACCTCCTGCGGGGGCGTGTGGAAACGCTCATCTTCCTGGGGGCGATCATCCGCGTGCGCGTAGACATTGGCGAAGGGGTGCTGATCTCGGCGGATTTGTTCAATGCGCGCAATCTCACCCTGCCGCGGGTGGGCGACGAGGTGCTGGTCAGTTTCCCCATCCATGCGTGTTGGCTGATGTAGATGGCGGAGCCCCAAACGGCGGTCTGGCTGGGCCGCCGTTTGGGGCTTTATCTTGTGAGCATCATCGTTGGTGAGGGGCTAGATCATGGAGGACTGGCGCTCTTATGCGCATGATTTTGTCGAAGCGACGCCGCTGCGGTGGCTCTTCCACTCGCGGCACGCCTGGCTGAGCGTCGCAGCGACGTTGGCGGCCGCGGCGTTGGTCGCCGTCGCCGCTGGCTGGCTGCTGGGCGAGTTCGGCCCGCTGTCGGTTGTGGTGCTCGCGGCCGTCCTGGGCGTGGGCCTGTGGATGCTCCGCAACATTGAGGTCGCTTTCTGGGGCGTGATTGGCATCATCGCGTTGTTGCCCTTCGGCTCGCTGCCCTTCAAAGTCGGCTTCACCCCCACGTTCCTCGACGTGGCGCTGCTGGCGCTTCTGGGACTGTGGCTTGTCCCCATCCTGTTGGGCCGCGACCCCGATTGGCGTGTCACCCCGCTGGATGGGCCTGTCTTCGCCTTCATTCTCCTGGCGGTTGGCTCTTTCGTGGCGGGTCTGTCGCACGGCGCGCTGACGAGCTATCTCATCCGGCACTTCGCCGAGATTCTGCTGAGCATGGCCCTTTTCTACGTCGTCATCAACCTGGTGCGCGACGTGGAGCGCCTGGAGCGGCTGTTGCGGGTCTTCTTGTTGGCGGCAGGCGTCGCGGCGCTCCTGGGCATCGTTCTCTACTTCATGCCCGATGCGCTGGCGATCCGCCTGCTTTCGGCGCTGGGACGCTTCGGCTATCCGACGGGTTCGGGCGTGCTGCGCTACATTCGGGACGACCCGGAGCTGATGCAGCGGGCCACCTCCACGTCCGTGGATCCCAACGCCCTGGGGAGCCTGCTCAACATCGCCATTTTGTTGGCGGCGCCGCAGCTCTTTGCCTCTCGACCGCTTTTCAAGCGCCCGGTGTTATGGTCCCTGCTGGCGGTGCTGGGACTTTGTCTGGGATTGACCGTCTCGCGGGGCGCGGCGGCGGGGGTGGCGGGCGCGTTGCTGCTGCTGGGGATCGTGCGCTACCGCAAATGGTTGGTGTTGTTGACGATCGTCCTGGCGTTGGTCCTGCTGCTTCCCTGGACGCAGGGCTTCGTGGCGCATTTCATCGAAGGCGTGCGCGGCGAGGACCTCTCCACGCAAATGCGCTTCGGCGAGTACAAGGATGCGCTCATCCTCATTGGGCGTTATCCCTTCCTGGGGGTGGGTTTTGCCGGTTCGCCGGACATTGATATCTACATCGGCGTCGCCAATGTGTACCTCATGATTGCGGAGCAGATGGGATTGGTGGGGCTGGGCGCCTTCCTGCTCATCTGCGCGATGCTCTTCTATCGCTTCTGGCGGAGGCGGGCGGTCACCCGCGCGTTGCCGCGGCTGGAACCCCTCTGGTACGGGCTGCACGCCGCGGTCCTCGGCGGGCTGGGCGCGGGCATCTTCGATCGGTATTTCTTCAGCCTGGATTTCCACCATTCCGTAACGTTGTTCTGGCTGCTGCTGGCGTTGGCGACCGCCGCGACGGAGATGGTGGATTCGGCGCCATCCGCGGCCGGCGTTGATCCTGTCGGCTCGTCACGTAGAAATGTGGAGACGTGAGAACGTGGGAAGGTGCGAACGTGGGCACGTGGGCACAGTTTATTTTTGAAGAAGACGCCATCCAGGCATGGAAATATGAGTCATGAACAGAGGCTGCGACGGCTCACCAGTTTGGCGGGGGACGAAATCCCCAGCCTGACACGAGCCAACCGCGCTGAAGTGCGCTGTTTGGGAGCTTGCTTCAGCAAGATCGATCTGTCAGACCCGGAATTCATTCCGGGGCGGGTGGCCTGAGAGCGGCCTGAAGTTCGCGTTACATTGGCGGCGCAAGTGATTTTGAGGTTCGCTGATTCGCTGACTGCTGGCTCACTGCTCTCTATTTTCCGGGGAGGAGGCGGCGCCGTGCTGCTATCTGAGGGGGGCCTGGTTGGAGCCGCTGCTCACAGACGTCAAGGGCGTTTGCGGCGGCGGTTTTTTGTCGCCTTGCTGCTGACGCTGCTGGCGGCGTGCGGGCCCGAAATGCCAGCTCCGACAGAGACGACGCCCTCGGAGCCGCGCCTGTATGTGATGGCCCGGACGGACGGTGGTTGGAACCTCGCCACGGCGGAAGTGCGCACGGGCGAGGTCACGCCCTTGCTGGAAGGGATCTCCGGCTTCGCGCCGGCGCCTGAGGGGGCCATCGTGGTGCTCGACGCTGGACGTAGCCTCGCGCGTTGGGACGGGGAGCGCCTCCATCCGCTGTGGGACTGTGCGGGCGAGTGCCGCGATCCCGTGATGTCATCCACGGGCGCCTATCTGGCATGGAGCGAAGAGGCGGGCGGCGAGCGTGAGGGGTGGGTGCTTGCATTGCCCGACGGCGCGGGACGCTCGTTGGGGGCGCTCAAGAGCCGCCTTGTCTGGAATCCCGCCGGCGATCAGCTGGCCGCGATTACGTCTGAAGGGCTGATGCTCTGGTCGGCGACGGGGGCGCGCGTGGCGAGCCTGAACTTGCGGTTGCTGGAAGCGCCACCTTCCTGGTCCCCTGCCGGCGACCGGCTGGCCGTGATCAACGCCGCCGGGACGGCGATCTGGCTTGTGCCCCAGAGGCTCACCCTCAACTCGGAGATGACGCTGTTGCAACCGCTCATCGCTGATGACCAGACGCCGGAGCAGATTGCGGAGCTGGCATGGAGCCCCGGCGGCGAGCAGATGGCGTTGTTGCGCCGGCGTTTCTTCCCGGCGGAGGAGACGCCGGCCGTTGAGGATGGAGGCGGCGTCCACGAGGAAAGCTCCGGCGCGGACGCGCTGGGATCTCAGCCGTGGCTATTTGCCCTGAGCGAAGGCCATTTCACGGAGTTGCCCGGCGATGGCGGCGCGAGTTTCGCCCGCCCGGTCTGGTCGGCTGACGGTCGCTGGCTGGCGGCGGTGCGCCTGCCGATGGGCGTGCCCGATCCGCAGCCGGAAGTGTGGGTCTGGGAAGTGGAGACGGGACGATTGGTGCAGCGCTTTCCGGGGACAGCGGCGCCGGCATGGGCGTCGCCATCTGGTGGGAAGGGGTGAGGGGGCCAGCAACCAGCAACCAGCAACCAGTATCCAGCAACCAGCATCCAGCAACCAGCATCCAGCAACCAGCAACCAGCTTCCAGCAACCAGCAACCAGCAACCAGCATCCAGCAACCAGTAACCAGTAACCAGCATCCAGCAACCAGCAACCAGCATCCAGCATCCATTTGTCAATTCTGAGGGGTTAGAGTATACTGAGATTATATTCAATGGTGAGGAGGCCCTAGATGAAACTCTCTTGCCTTCAGGAGAACCTGTCCAAGGGATTAAGTATTGTGGGACGCGCGGTTCCCTCGCGCACGACGATGCCGATCCTCAGCAACGTCTTGCTTGCCACCGATGGCGGGCAACTCAAGCTGGCAGCCACCAATCTGGAGCTGAGCATCATGCATTGGGTCGGCGCGCGGGTGGAAACCGACGGGGCGATCACGGTGCCGGCGCGCAACTTCATTGACCTCGTCACCTCCCTGCCGCCCGATCAGGTGACGCTCGAAATGGATCCGCAAAGGCTCACCCTGGCGCTCTCTTGCAATGCCGTGTCCGCCTCGTTCCGGGGGATCTCCGCCGAAGAATTTCCACTGGTACCCGAGACCGAGGACGCCGACGGTATCGCCGTAGAGGCCGGCGACCTGCGGCTGGGGCTTGAACAGGTCACCTTTGCGGCCTCCCTGGACGACAGCCATCCCGTGCTCACGGGGGTGCTGATGGAATTCACTTCCGATGCCTTGACGCTCGCTGCCGCCGATGGATTCCGGCTTTCCGTGCGCCACGTGCCGCTCCTGCAACCGGTGACGCATCCGTTCAGCGTCATTGTGCCGGCGCGGGCGCTGGGCGAGTTGCTGCGCATCCTCGCCGGACATGAAGAACCTGTGGCGATTTCCACGACGGCGCGTCATAACCAGATGGTCTTTAAGCTCAAGGACACCGTCCTCAATTCCCGGCTCATTGATGGGACGTTCCCGGATTATCGCCGCATTATCCCGCCGGGGCATCGCACGCGGGTGGTCATCGGCCGTGAGGAATGGCTCCAGGCCTGTAAGCGGGCGGCGATCTTCGCGCGCGATGTCGCCAATATCGTGCGGCTGCGCATCGGGCCGGGGGAGGTCGTCGTGTCGGCGGCCTCGGCCGAATTTGGCGAGGGCTCCACGGCATTGAGCGCTAACGTGGAAGGGGATGGCCTGGAAATCGCCTTCAACGTCCGCTTCTTAATTGACGTGCTGAGTGCGCTGGATGCGCCGCAGGTGGCTTTACTGGTGAATGCCCCCACGAATCCCGGCGTCATTAAGGCATTGGGAGACGAGGATGCTTTCACGCACGTGGTCATGCCGATGCATTTGGGGCAGCGCTGAGCCTGTGTGGGTCAACTTGTCCCTGGTTCCGACTAATTTTATGGTTCAGGAGGGCTTCTATGGCGAAATTGACGATGATTGAGGGTGTCGGCGAGGCGTATGCCGAGAAGTTGAAGGCGGCGGGGGTGACGACAACGGCATCGCTGCTGGAGATGGGAGCTACGCCCAAGGGCCGCAAGGATCTGGCTGAAGCGACCGGCCTATCCCCGCATTTGATTTTGAAATGGGTCAATCGTGTGGATCTGTTCCGCGTCAAGGGTGTGGGCGAGGAGTATGCTGACCTGCTGGAGTTTGCCGGCGTGGACACGGTTCCCGAGCTCGCGCAGCGCAATCCGGAAAACCTCTGTGCCAGGCTGGCGGAGGTCAACGCGGAGCGCCAGCTGGTGCACCGGTTGCCCACTCCCGCGCAGGTTGCGGATTGGGTGGAGCAGGCTAAAACACTGCCGCGGGTGGTGACTTATTAAGCTGTCAACGTCCCGCTCAAGGTGATTGAAAAGCCTCCCGTGTGCTCACGGGAGGCTTTCTTGTCATCGGGGGCGTTTGCTAGATTTCCACTTCGCGGATTTCCACGCCTTTTTCCGCATAGTAGAACGCCAGGGAGTCCTGCATGTCGTTCTTGATGCGGCGCTGGATCTGATCCATCACATCCACAAACAGCAACCCCCGTTGTTCCCGTGGACAGATGACGCCGAGTCGTGGTTTGCGTTGGGAATTATCTATAGCCCATTCGCCGTGGAAACGGCGGCGGAAGACCTCCCCCAAAAATGCTCCCCATACGGTGATAATGTCGCGCGAAGGTTCAGGGAACTGCCGTAGATGGCGGTCAATCCATTCGTCAAGCAACTGCAGCCCGATAGCGTCGAATTCGACTTTGGTAGACGTGAAGCGCGACAGGCTGAGCCGTGCGCGGTCCGCCAGCTCGGTGAGTTGCCGTGCCTGGGTGGGCGGTAGAAATTGAAGCGTCTCTTTGACCATAGTGTTGTATTCCACTCTACTACTTGCCCTATTATATCATGGATGAAAAGGCGGCGCAAATGTTGTTTCGTACTTTGAGGGTAACTGTTCAGCCTGGCGCCAGGTAGTTCGACGGCGATAGATGAACCTTTGTGAGCTGTAGCTTTTGCCCCTCCCCAGCGCCTGCGCCGTTGGGGAGGGGAGAAAAAATAAGGGGGTTTTGCAGGCGGGTGTAGCCCGCCTGCAAAACCCCACAAAAAAAAGTTCCCCTTCCCCCCGCGCGCGGGGGGAAGCCCACCGCGCTGAAGCGCGGTGTTTGAGGACGTAGCAGCCCCGGGGGCCAGGAATTTCTAATCTTATTCGTGACATTCG
>JAAZNO010000444.1 GCA_012798275.1 Chloroflexota bacterium | reverse complement strand
TTAAGGAGGTAACTTTTATGACGCGCAAGAGTGATTTTGGAGCATTTCTCACCGGGTTTTTCGTCGGCGGACTGATTGGCGCAGCGGCAGCGATCCTCTTCGCCCCCCAATCAGGGCAGGAGACCCGCAACCAGCTGGCGCAAAAGGCAAGCGAGCTGACCGAGCAGGCCACGAAATCGGCGGAAGAAGCTCGCCTGCGGGCAGAACAGGCGCTGACCGAGGCACGCGAGAAGCTGGAAGAAGCCAATCGCGAGCTGCAAGCCCGCGCCAGGGAACTGCAGGATCAGGGGCGCGTGCTGCTGGAAGAACGCCAAAAGGCCAAAAAGGCCGAGGAACCCCCCGCTGAGAGCATCACGCTGGAAGAGACTCCCGCCAGCGCCTAGCGACCGGCCCTCACATCGTCGCCGCTATCACACCATCACGACCGGCGCTGAATGCCGCCGGTCGTGATGTCTTCGTCACCCTTCTCCAGGCTCTCACAACAATCCCAGGAAGCGCGCCACCACATCCCCCGCGCCGACCATGTTCAAGGCAATGGGCAGCAGCAGCACGCCCATGCAATTCATCCGCCGCGAGCCCCACAACACCGGGATCAACCCGATTCCCGTCGCCACAGCACAGATCGCCAGGCCGCCCACCCCCGTCATCCCCAGGACGACCGCGATCAAGATTCCCAGCGTGACCAGACTCAAAGAGCGATAGCTCACCCTGGCGATGAGAGCGATCGCCACACGGGCCAGTCCCAACGAGAGGAAAAACGCCACCGTTCCCGTCAGCAGCGCCGCCGCCGTCGCCCAGAGATAGCGTTGGGGCGTGTACGTGCTATAGCGCGTGCTGATCATCCACGCCATCCCGCCCCGGGTGAGGTGCAGCCCCGGCACGAAGAAGAGCAGAAAACCGCCCACGTAGTAGACGATTTTGGAAGCGCCCTGCGAAATGATGAAGGCGCGCTCATCGCGCTGCGCCGTCGCGTGCCCGGCGAGGAAACCGCCAATGCCGCCGGTGATGACCGGGAAAAAAGCGGCGAACATGCCCCCCAGGACGCCCGCGGCCACGCCCTGGAAGAGCGCCAGCGGCGGCACATCCAGCGTGCGGGCGATGTGCTGCGGCGGCAACTCGACCCGCGCGAGGAGGTTCTGCAGCACCCATGGCACCGCAAACAGCCCCACGAACGCCGGCAACAGGTTCTGATACGAGACCTCCACCGGCACCAGCGAGCGATACATCAGGATGAAGCCCAACAGCCCGGAGAGCAAGAAAGTCGCCAGCCCGGCGGTGAGGGAACGCCACGCATCCCACCACCGTCGCCAGCCTGCCGGCGCCCGGTCGGTGCCCTTGGGCCATTCGGAAAGCAGCATGTAGGCGATGATCGTCCACAAAATCCAGCCCATGTGCGGGCGCAACACCTCACGGACGACGGGCAAGAGGCGCGAGGCCACCGGCGTGAGCGCGACCAGGAAGAGCAGGCCCCCCAACCCGCCCAATCCACTCAGCGCCACCGCCTCGTAGCCGCGTTGTTGCAGCAGGTACTTCTGTCCCGGCAGGACGATGAAGACAGTGCTGTCATCGGGGACGGAGAGGAAAATGCTGGAGATGGTGTTGAGCATCGCGTAGCCGGTGATCAGGCCCAGGAAAAGGAACGCCATGCGCTCCGGCGTGAGCGTCGGCTCCAGGGCCGCGCTAAAAAGCAGCAGGAATCCCGCCACGTTGTAGATGTGCAGCGCCGGCACCAGCGCCAGTATCGAGGCCGCGATTCCCCCCACCAAAGCCCACGCCATGAGATCGAGGAAGGTCGTGTCCATGTCACGGCTCCGGTCGCCAATCGTGGAGAGAGCGCGGGAGGAGCTCTAATTCGTCGCGGTAGACGGAGACCTCGCCCACCACTTCGACCAGCATGCCCGCCTCCGGCGGGCGCGGCAGCGCGTCCGCCACGTTCGACCAGAGCAAGACGGTGATGACGCCTGTCCCATCATCGAGCGCCAGCTTGACACCGGCGGAGAAAGTCTCCGGGATTCCCGTCACGCCGCGCAGGCGCACCACCCTGCCGGCGTCCTGCGCCGCGAGGGAGGCGATTTCCACCCAGGGGATCTCCGGCGCTGCCGTCCGCACGCTCACATCGCCCGGTTGCGCCGGCTCCAGTTCCAGCACGCCCTCATAAACGGAGAGCTCCCCCTGCACTTCGAGCTCCGCCCCGACGTCCACCGTCGTCGGTTCGGGCAGCGCATCGTAGACGCGCTGCCACAGCAACACTTCCACCTGCCCGGTCCCATCGTCCAACGTCGCCTTGACGCCGCCCTTGAAGCCCGTCAGTGCGACCACGCGCCCCGACGCGCGCACCCAGGCGCCGGCCTCGTCGGCGCTGAGCGTGTTCAAGGGGCGCGGCGGCGTCTCTTCCACCACGGGCGCAGCGGTGAGCACGATGTCGGCAACGCTCGCCGGGGTGAGCTGCGGCTCATCGCGGTAGAGGGTCACCGTGCCGGTCACGACCAGCGTTTGCCCCTCGACCACCTCGGGCAGCGCGCCGGTGAGTGTCGTGAGGGTCTCATCTACGGCGACGGAGATGTCGCCGGTATCGTCCTGCAACGTGAGGATCGTCAGTCCCTCATAAGGGACAAGGACGCGCTGCACCTCGCCTTCGAGCCGGACGCGCAACCCCTCATCCAGGGCGGTGAGCGTGCCGATTTTCACCGCCACCGGCTCGGGACGTTCCAGCTGCAGGTGCTCCGCCGTGTTGAGGGTCAACGCCACGAAATCCTCGCGAATCCGCAGCGTGCCGGCGACTTCGACACGGTCGCCGGGGGCAGGGATCTTGCCGGCGGCGAGGAG
>JAAZNO010000443.1 GCA_012798275.1 Chloroflexota bacterium | reverse complement strand
CTTCGCACGTTCTCACGTTTCCGTGCTGATTTCATCATACACCGCGAAACCCAAAATGCCAAATACACCCCTGTTTGTCCAGGGGCGCTGCCGGCATATAATGGCTGCAACATTCCTCAGGCTCACGGATGAACGCGGATGGAATAAGGATGGAGAAGCCAGGTGCGGGTGCACACCGTGCACGCACGGGAATGTGAATTTTGAGTCGTGAGTTGTGAGCTGCGATTGCGACAGATCTCTTCTCCCGGCTCACGGCTCTCTATTTTCCGAGGAGGTCGGCCATGTCCCAACCTGTTGAAGCCATTTTGATCGGGGCGGGGAATCGCGGAGCCGATTCTTATGCCCCTTACGCGCTGGCGCATCCCGAGGATCTGCGTTTCGTGGCCGTCGCGGAGCCTCATCCCGTACGACGGGCGCGTTTCGCCGCCGCGCACGGCATCCCCCCGGAGCTGCAATTCGAGTCGTGGGAGGCGTTGATCGCGCGTCGGTTGCCTGTCGCCGCGGCGTTGGTCTGCACGTTGGACACGCTGCACGTCGAACCGGCGGTCGCGGCGCTGGAGGCGGGCTACGAGGTGCTGTTGGAGAAGCCCATGGCGACGACCCTCGCGGGCTGTGTGCAGCTGGTGCAGACGGCAGAGCGCACCGGACGATTGTTGCAGATCTGCCATGTGCTGCGTTACGCGCCGTTCTTCACGGTTCTCCACGAGATCCTGGAATCTGGCCGGCTCGGCGAGATCATCACCGTAGAACACCGCGAGAACGTCTCCTACTGGCACATGGCGCATTCCTACGTGCGCGGGAACTGGCGCAACAGCGCGCTGGAAAGTCCCATGATTCTGGCGAAGTGCTGTCACGACCTCGACATTCTGTTTTGGAACTTGGGACGCACGGCGCGGCTCAGTTCCAGCGGCGCACTGATGCATTACCGTCCCGAAAACGCTCCGCCGGGAGCGCCCCAGCGCTGCACCGATGGCTGTCCCGCGGCGGAGACGTGTCCCTGGTATGCGCCGCGTCTCTACATCGAGATGCAGCCGCTGCTCCAGATTGCCGAGCGTTCGCCTGACCTGCTGGAACGTTGGGGCGCGAAGCTGCTGTTGCATCATCCGACCGTGGCGCGAGGGTTGCGCCGGCTGCTGCCGCCCCTCGACCGCGCCATGGATTATCGCGGCTGGCCCCTCTCCGTCATTGCCGAAGACACGAGCCTCGCGGGGCGCTGGGAGGCGTTGCGGAGCGGCCCTTACGGACGCTGCGTCTATCACTGCGACAACGATGTCGTGGATCATCAGATCGTCACTCTGAGCCTGGAGAGCGGCGCGACAGCCGTGCTGGTGATGCACGGGCATTCGCACCGTGAGGGGCGCACGATGCGCTACGACGGGACGCGCGCTACTTTGCGGGGCTGCTATTACGACGAGGAGCAGGTGCTGGAAATCCACGATCACCTGACCGGCAAAGTGGAAGTCATCCGTCCGGCGCAGGGACGTGCGACCGCTGCCGGTCACGGCGGCGGCGACATGGGGCTGATGCGCGCGTTCGTGCGAGCGGTGCGCGATCGGGGGGCGGCGCTCACGACCGCCCGCGCGTCCCTGGAGAGCCATCTCCTGGCGTTCGCCGCTGAGGGGGCGCGCTTGCATCACACCGTCATCGAGATGGCAGCCTATCGGCAGAGCGCGTTGAATGACCCCCCGCTCACGTCTCCTGGGTGAGCTGCATGATGACGTCAAAGCGAAAGTCGTTGACCAGGGTTGTGAGCTGCTGCGCCAGGCCGGGATGGTCGGCGGCGAGGGTATCGCACAAGTCGAGGAGGCGTTCGCTGTCCGCCTGCTCTGCGCTGGCGTGAACCTGCGTCCGCCATGCTGCTGGCAGCGTGCGCAGCGTGTCCGCCGTGAGCGCGACCTTTTCCTCTTCCAACGGCCCCGGCTCGACCGGGCCGGTATCATAGATGAAGCGGACGCCCAGGTGCTTCGTCAACACCTCGAAGAGCTCCGCTTCGCGAAACGGTTTGCGGACGAAGTCGTCGCAGCCGCCGGAGAGAATCACGGTGCGGTCTTCGTCGAAGGCGCTCGCGGTGAGGGCGACGATGACGGTCGCCTGCCCCTTGAGCGTGGCCTTGATGCGGCGCGTGGCCTCGTATCCGTCCATCACCGGCATCCGCATGTCCATCCAGATCAGGTGCGGCTCCCATTCCTCCCACACCTGCAGGGCCTCCAGACCATTGGTAGCGAGGCGCACCTCGAAGCCCAACGGCTGCAGCAACTTGTACAGCAGGGTGCGGTTGGTCTCCCGATCCTCGGCGATCAGCAGCCGATAGGTCGGTTGACCCGGCTCGATCCCAACGACCCGGCCCGTCGGCGCGGGCTGCGACAGGTCTTCGGCGTCTGCCAGGCTCGCGGCAATGTCGAATTTGAAGAGGCTGCCCCGCCCCGGCTCGCTGATGACGGTCAATGCGCCGCCCATCATTTCCACAAACTGTCGGCTGATGGCCAGCCCTAACCCCGTGCCCTCCTGCGCCTCATGTCCGCCGGCGGACTGAATGAACGGTTCGAAGATGCGTTTGCGGTCCGCCTCTGGAATGCCGATGCCGGTGTCCTCGACCTCGAAGAACAGGCGTCCGCGCGACTCGTCCTCCGGGCGGAAGCCGACCCGCAGGGTCACGCCGCCTTCCGGCGTGAATTTAATGGCGTTGCTGATGAGGTTCATCAACACTTGCCGCAGTTTACTCTCATCGGCGTGCATACAGGAAGGCACGTCGGGGGCGCGTTCGATCAGCAGCGTCAGGCCTTTCTCCCTGGCCTTGAGCACAAACAGGTCGTCGAGCGTGCGCAGCATCCGTTCGAGATCGAAGTTGTGGTTGTAAAGGCTGGTGCGTCCGGCTTCAATCTTGGACATTTCCAGCACGTCATTGATGAGGGTGAGCAGATGTTGCCCGCTGCGGTTGATGGTCGCCAGGTTCTCGCGCTGCTCGGCGGTGAGCTGTGGATCGCGGCTCATCAGGGCCGAGAAGCCCAGGATGGCATTCAGCGGGGTGCGCAGCTCATGGCTCATGTTTGCCAGGAAGATGCTCTTGGCGCGATTGGCGGCCTCGGCGGCTTCCTTGGCCCGGCGCAGCTCTTCCTCGTTCCTTTTGCGCGCGGTGATGTCATGGAGGATCAGCACCCGGCCGTTGAGGATTTGGCGGCGCCCATAGAGGGGCGTGATGTGGATCTCGTAGGTACGCGGCGTTTCCCCGCCGTCCCAGTTCAGCTCCAGGGGACGCACGCCGCGTTCCGCATCGGCGAGCAGGGTCGCCCATTCCGACAGGCATTCGCTGATGGCACTGCTGATGGCGCGGGGTTTGGAGAGGTGGAGCATCCGCTGTCCGGCGGGGTTCACGTCCACGATGCGGTGATGGAGATCCAGGATGACGATGCCATCGTCAATGCTTTCGATGATGGTGTCGAGCGCCACGGGGACGATGTCGAAGGTCTGATGGCGGGCGATGCCTCGGGCACAGATCAGGCTGCCAATGGCGAAGGCGGCGGGCAGGAGGCTAAAATCGGGGAAAAGACGCAGGCCGGCATTCTCGGCAAAGGCAATCACCCAGACCGAGAGGATGCCTACGGTCACCGTGATGAACTGCCCCCGGTACATGGGAGCGCGGATCATGCCCCGAATCATGTGCCAGCCGCCGGCAGCCAGGGCGATGAGGGCGTAGAGGCTCGGCAAGAAAATCAGCGGCCCCGGCGCGGATGGCTGGTTGGGGAGGAAGAGGAACCGGAACCAGACCGCGTCCAGGATGAGGACGGGGGCGATGGCGAGCATGAGCCAGTGCCGGGCCTGCAGTCGCGCGACGCCTCCGGCGTATTTCATCGCAAAAGCCCACCACCACATCGGCATCAAGACCACGCCGATGAGCGCCACGTTGTCCCATAAGGTTTGCATGCGCGGAACGGTAGCGAATTGTTGGGCCAGCGAGGCGCTGGACCACAACGTGGCAGTGAGCATGTAGAAGGCCAGGTATTTTGCGCCGGGGACTGCGCGGCGGATCCAGGCATAGCGGGCGATGCCCAGCGTCACGACGATGCCGATCAGCGAGGGCAGGACGACGAAGAACACCACCGGGATCAGATAGAAGAGCTGTTGCCAATCCATGAAGAGGCTCCGGCGTCACGAATTGGGGGCTGCGGGCAGAAGGAAGCCGAAGACGCTGCCTGCGCCGGGCGTGCTGTGCACTTCAACGGCGCCGCCGAGTTTTTCGGCGATGCGGTGGACGATGGAAAGTCCCAGTCCGTGGCCCTCAGCGTGCACCTGATTCAACCGCTCGAAGGGGGTGAAGAGCTTGCCCAGCTGCTCGGGTGGGATGCCGGCGCCGTTATCCTGCACCCAGAAATAGACCTGGCCATCGCGGGGTGTGGCGCCGAGGCGGATGTGCGGCGGGACGCCGCCATATTTCACGGCGTTACTCACATAGTTGGCCCAGATTTCCTCGACCCACGGACCGTAACCCAGCGCGACGGGCCAGCTCGAGGGCATCTCGAGCTGCGCCTCAGCGCGGGCGAGCATGTCCTCAAGCCGCGTTTGCACCTCGCCGACGATGTGTGCCATGTTCAGCGGGGACATCTGTACCT
>JAAZNO010000442.1 GCA_012798275.1 Chloroflexota bacterium | reverse complement strand
CGGCGGAGCTTCCGCCCGACGATGCGGCCCTGGAGGAAATTGTCCGTCGCGTGCTGGCGCGTTTGCAGGGCTAGCCGCGGCCCTTTTAACCGCTGACGTGGTGTCAGAGACATCTTAGAAAAGGAGTCTGGTGATGGTGAACGTACAACTGATCGCACTCGGAATGATCGAGACCAAGGGCCTCGTGGGCGCTATCGAAGCCGCCGATGCCATGGTCAAAGCCGCCAATGTCAAGTTGATCGGCAAGGAATACATCGGCGGCGGCTATGTGACGGTGATGGTGCGCGGCGATGTCGGTGCGGTCAAAGCCGCCACTGATGCCGGCGCGGCGGCGGCGCAGCGCGTCGGGGAACTGGTCAGCGTCCATGTGATCCCGCGCCCTCACAGCGACGTGGAATTTATCCTGCCCAAAGCGCCGGAAGAATAGCCCTTTCCCGGTAAGGGGGCGCCGGGCCTCATGGCGCCCTGAGGGGCATCCGGAGAGGTGAGGACGGTGAAAAAACGTCTGATCACTGCGGCTGATGTTCGCCGTTTCAAGGAAACGGGCGAGCTGCGCGTCGTTGTCAGCAAGGGCGATCTGGTCACGCCGTTGGCGCTCGATGCGGCGCGGGAGTTGGGGGTAGAATTCTGCTACGAGATGATTGAACCCCTCGACTTGCCGCCCTGGAGCGGAGCGGCGCAGAACGCCCGGCGTCAGGCCGCGCGTTCTCCGCAAGCGGCTACGCCGTCGCCCGCCGGGCCCTCTTTGAAGGCGAAGGTCCCGCCGGAGGAGCTGGAGACCCGGGTCCGGCGCCTCGTCGCGGCCATGGTGGGCGTCCCCTCCTCCGCAGCGACCTCCCCGGGAGTGCGGCATGTGGCGGGCCGCGGCCTGCAACTGAAGCCATTTCCCTTCGATGTGGGCCACCCGGAGATGGACATCCGCCTGCTGGATGTGGTCACGAGCGCGGACGGTGCGCCCATCGCGGGCGGCTTCATGTCCTTCCACAAGGGCAGCTTCCCGTGGACGCTGGATTATGATGAGATCGAATATGTCCTCGAGGGCGAATTGCACATCGGTACGCCGCAGGAGACGACGATCGGCCTGCCGGGGGACGTGCTCTATGTCCCCAAGGGCACCCACATCACCTTCGGGACGCCCGACTGGGTCAAATTCTTCTATGTGACGTACCCTGCAGAATGGAGGGGCTGAGGTTATGATCCTCTTGGCGGCGCGGGCAATTTTCCATCTGACGACGGCGCTTTCTGATGGGCGATCCTGTCGGCAATCTGAAATGGCTCTCTCAAGGTCAAACCCGTGAATCCTGAACTCACCGCCTATCTGGCCGCCGCCGATGAGGCGCTCAAGCGGTCGTCGATCAACGGTTATCGGGGACCGGTGCACGTCGGCGTGGATTTGGGCACCGCGTACACCACGCTGTTTGTGCTCGATGAGGCGTACCGTCCGCTCATCGGGGCCTACCGCTTTGCGGAAGTGGTGCGCGATGGCCTGGTGGTGGATTTCGCCGGCGCGACGCAACTGCTGCGCGAACTCAAACGGGAAGTGGAAGGACGGTTGGGTTTTGAACTGACGTCCGCGGCCACGACGTATCCGCCGGGCGTGCCTCAGGTGGAGGTGCGCGCGACCCGCTATGTGGTGGAGTCCGCCGGACTGGAATGCACCGGCGTGGTGGACGAGCCTACGGCGGCGAATGCCGTGCTCCAGGTGACGAATGGCGCTGTCGTGGACATCGGCGGCGGCACGACGGGGATTGCCATCCTCAAAGACGGCGAAGTGATCTACACAGCCGATGAGCCGACCGGCGGGACGCACTTCACGCTGGTGCTGGCGGGAGCGCAGCATCTCTCCTTCGAGGAGGCGGAGGCGCTCAAGATCAACCCGGCGATGCAGCCGCAGCTCTTTCCCATGGTCCGCCCGGTGATGGAAAAAGTGGCGACGATCATCGCCCGGCACATCGCCGGTTACACCGTGGAGAGGCTCTACCTCGTCGGCGGCACCAGCGCCTTCCAGGGGATTGACGAGGTCATCGCTGCGATCACGGGGGTGCGCACGTTTGTGCCGACGAATCCACTCTTCGTCACGCCGCTGGG
>JAAZNO010000441.1 GCA_012798275.1 Chloroflexota bacterium | reverse complement strand
GGGGGGCCTTGTATCTTTCGGCCTTTGTGGTAGAACAAGGGCCATCATTCCAGTGTGAAATTTGAGCTACCGGACAACTCATGGAGCTTCAAGCACTCATCAGCTGGTATCTGGCGTTGCAGGGCTTCGCGCTGGCGGGCACGCCGCTGGCCCTCGCCTGGCTGCGACATCTGCCTTCGCGCGGCTACGCCATCGCCAAGCCTTTGGGATTGCTTTTCAGCGGCGTGATTTTGTGGTGGGGCGCGACGTTGCGGCTGTGGCCCAATACCGCCGCCGCGGCCCTCGCCGCGGCGCTGGCGCTGCTCGCGGTGGGCCTGCTCGCGCTGCGCGGACAGTGGGACGCCGTGGCCTCCTGGTGGCGCGGACACCGTCGCTTCGTCCTCATCACCGAGCTGCTCTTTGCGGCGGCGTTCATCGCCTGGGCTGCCGTCCGCGCCAGCCAACCGCAGATCGTCACCGCGGGCGGCGAGAAGTGGATGGAGATCGCCTTCCTCAACGCCATCCTGCGCTCCCCCGCCATGCCGCCGCACGACCCCTGGCTTTCGGGATTTGCTATCTCGTACTACTACCTCGGCTATTTGCTGTTGGGCATGCTCACCGAGGTGACGGCGCTCCCCGCGACGATGGCCTTCAATTTGGGGAACGCCGCCTGGTTTGCCCTGGCCGCCGTCGCCGCGTATGGCATCGTCTACGACCTTACCGCCGGCCGGCGCCCCCTCAAAGCGCTGTTTGCGCCGTTGCTGTTGCTCGTCACCGGCAATGCCAACGGCCTGTTGCAGGTCATCTACGGCCTGGGCCTGTTGCCGGCGAGCTTCTGGCGCTGGCTCGACCTCAAAGCGCTCAGCGCCCCACCACCCGCCGATGGGACATGGATGACCGCCGTGCACTTCGATTGGTGGCAGGCCTCGCGCGTGCTGCACGACTACGCGCCCATCGTCACCGCCGAAACTCGCGTCTCGCAGGAAGTCATTGACGAATTTCCGGCGTTCAGCTTCATCCTGGGCGACATGCATCCGCACCTGCTGGCGCTGCCGTTTGTGCTGGTGGTGATCGCGCTGGCGCTCAATCTCTGGCAGGGCCGGCGCGGGGAGCCGCGCGGGGATGAAATCCGGCCGTCCCTGCGGGGCCGTCTTGCCGCCCTGGCGCCGTGGCTGGGGATGGCGGCAGCGTTGGGCGCGCTCGGCTTCCTCAACACCTGGGATTTCCCCATCTACTGGGCGCTCATCGTCGCCGTGATGCTCCTCACCTGCCGCGAAAGGACGCCGGAGAAATCGCTGCTGAACCACGTGCTCGCCGTCATCCCGCCGGCGCTGGCCCTGGCGGTAGCGAGCGTGGCCCTCTACGCGCCGTTCTGGTTCGCCCTGCGCTCTCAGGCGGGCGGCGTGCTTCCCAACGTCTTCAACGCCACGCGGTTGCCGCAATTCCTGGTGATGTTTGCTCCTTTGGCCGTGCCCGTGGTGGGCATCGTCTTGCGCCTGGGGAAGGAGGCCGGCGTGCGTTGGACGCAAGCGCTCGGCTGGAGCGTGCTCCTCCTCGTCGTGATTACCCTCGCCGCCCTGCTGGTCGGACGGATCGTGAGCAGCCCCTATCTGGCCGCCGTGCGACAGGGATGGGAGATTCCCGGCGTGGGGACGGTGGAGCTCGCCACCGTCTACGACGCGCTCCTCACCCGCCTGCTCAATCCGTGGACGGCGTTGGCGCTTGCCTGCGGCTGCATCGTCCTCTTCATCGCCTTGCTCGCGCCGCGAGGGGCGCTGCAGGGTGAATCCGCTTTTGTCGGACTGCTGGTCCTCCTGGGGCTGGGGCTGACGCTCGCGCCCGAATACGTCTTCCTCAAAGACGTCTTCAACACACGGATGAACACGATCTTCAAATTCTATTTCCAGGCGTGGGTGATGTGGAGCCTGGCGGCGGCGTGGTGGCTGGCCGATGGCCGGGGCCTGGCGGCAACGTGGGGCCGGCGCGTGGGGGTGACGCTGGCCTGGCTGCTCATCGCGGTCGGTTGGCTCTATACCGGCTTCGCTATTCCGGCGCGCGCGGGACAGAACGAGGCCCTCTACGGCGGGGCGGGCACGCTCGATGGCGCGCTGTGGCTGGCGCAACGCGAGCCGGAGGAGTGGGACGCGATCCGCTGGCTCAACACCCATGTCGCGGGTCGGCCCGTCATCCTTGAGACGCCGGGCGACCGCTACCGCGCCTACGTCTACGAGGGGCGTGTCTCCGCACTGACGGGATTGCCGACCCTGTTGGGATGGGGCGGACATCAATCGCAGTGGCGCGGGAATTATGACGAACCGGCGGTGCGCGAGGCGGCGCTGGAAAGGCTCTTCACCACCACCGACGTGGCCGAAACGCGCTCCCTGTTGGCGCAATACGACGTCGCTTACCTCTACATCGGGCCGGTAGAACGCGCGCGTTACCCCGAAGAGGGGCTGGCGAAATTCGCCGCGCTTTTCCCCGTGGCCTATCAGAATGCTGCGGTCACTCTCTATCGAGTCACACCCCCCTAGCAGGAGGCCTATGTCCAAGTCCTGGCGTTGGTATTGGATGGGAGCGCTGGTCGTGCTGCTGCTCACGCGCTGGAGCGCGCTGGGTGCGGCGCTCCTCACGCCGGCTGAAGCGCGCCTGGCGTTGGAGGCGCGGTCGGCGGTTCAGGAGGGCGTGTGGCCTGTGGCGACGGCCAGTCCGTTGTTGTTGATAGGCAATGCGGCGCTGTTCTGGCTGTTCGGCAGCGGCAGCGGGATAGCGCGCCTGCTGCCGGCGGCGGCCGGCGTGTTGCTGGCGTTGACGCCCTGGCTCTGGCGCAAGACGCTGGCTTTGCCCGAGCGCGCCGACATCCCGCCGACGTGCGCGGCGTGGAGTGCGACGGTCCTCTTGCTGCTCTCGCCCGTCGCTCTTTCCGTCTCGCGGCAGGTGAGTGGGGCCGCGTTGGGGACGCTCGGCGGCGTGGGAGTGATCACGGCGCTGTTCATGGCTGAGGCGGACGAGCGTCGCCGGGCTGGGCTGCTGGGCGTCGGGCTGGCGGTGGGGCTCACGGGCGGTCCCTCCTTCTACGATGTGCTTTTGGCGGGTCTGATTGCCTGGGCGGCGTGGCACTGGGTGGAAAGGACGCCCATCACTTTCAAGCGGAGCTGCCTGCGCGCCGTTGGGGCGGGGCTTCTCGCTGCGCTGCTGATTTCCCTGGGAGGGGGATGGCGTTGGAACGGCTGGGCCGGTCCCGTCGAGGGGCTGGCGGCCTGGCTGCGGGAATGGCGCATGACGTCAACGCCGTTCGTCCATCCGTTGTTGCTGGGCCTGTATGAGCCGCTGGCGTTGTTCCTCGCCGCGGTGGGATTGGGACTGGCGGTGCGGAAGCGACAGTCGCAGCTCGTGGCCTTGGGTGCCTGGGCGGTGCTGGCGACGGCACTGGTGGTGGCGCGCCCCGGCGCAGACGCGGCAGCTTTCCTGGCGCCGCTGTTGCCGCTGGCGTTGCTGGGCGGCTGGGCCGTGCAGCACCTGCTCCTGCCGCGGCGTCTCACGGCGGGAGGCTGGCTGGCGTGGGTGCATGTGGCTCTGGGCAGCGTGTTGTGGGCCTTCACCGTGTTGGTGTTGTTGCGGCAGGCCGGCGCTCCTGCCTATGCCAACGGGCTCGAACTGCCGCTGGTGGGGCTGGTGGGGGTCATTCAGGCATTGATGGCCGCCGGCTTTGCCACACTCCAGGAGCCGCGTCGGGCGCTGAAGGGGCTGGCGGGTGGCGTGATGGTAGCCCTGTGTCTGCTGCAGGTGGGCTTCGCCGCCGGCGTCGCTTACGTCCGGCCAGGAAATCCGGCGGAACCGCTGGTCGCAATCGGCGTGTCGGACGACGTGCGTGGCCTGCAGCGCACCGTCGAGGATCTGCGCGTCGCTCGCGCGCTCAGCCCTGAAATGCCGTATCTGACCGTGGTGGAAAGTGACCCGGCGCTCACCGACGTTTGGGCGGTGCTGACCTGGGCCTTGCCCTCTCCGGCGTTGCGTCGCGTCGCGGCGTGGCCCGCTGACGAGCCGGAGCTGGTGCTCACCCTGGAAGACGTCACCCCGCCGGCGGAGGCGCGCGCGGCCTATCGTGGGATGACCTTTGGCGTGACGCTGCAGAGCGGCGGCGGGATTCCCGGCTGCGAGCCGGGCGTCTTTCCCCCCGTGTGCAGCCATCCCCTGGCGTGGTATTTTTACCGACGGTCGCCCTTCGCCCCACAGATCGGCCCTGTGGTCCTGTGGGCAAAACTGCCGTCCGTTCCCTGAGGGGAAAATGAAAGGCGGTGTGCTGGCTGGGGATAAAATCCCGCCGCAAATGAAAGGTGAGCTGGGAGTCGTGAGCAGAGGCTGCAACGGCTCTCTACTCACGGTTCACTGAGTTCTATTTTAGTTTAGAAGGAGATCGAATTTCCCATGTCATCACAACCCGTTACATCCGCTGCGACTTCTGTTGAAAAGGGCTCAGCCCTGAAGAGCCTCCCGCGTAACGTGTGGGTGGTCACGTTTACCAGCTTCCTCACCGACGTCTCCTCGGAGATGCTCGTGCACCTGTTGCCTTTCTTTCTGACGACGGTGTTGGGCGCCAGTACAGCGGTAATCGGCCTTGTCGAGGGCATCGCTGAGAGCGTCGCCAGCCTGCTCAAAGTCTTCTCCGGCTACATTTCGGACAAATTGCGCGCGCGGAAGTGGCTCGCCGTGGCGGGCTATGCGCTCTCGACGTTGAGCAAGCCCTTCTACCTGTTCGCGCAGACGTGGGGCGGCGTGATGGCGATCCGCGTCACCGACCGGGTGGGGAAGGGATTGCGCACGGCGCCCCGCGATGCCCTCGTCGCCGATTCGATTGACGAGCGTCATCGGGGCCTGGCTTTCGGGCTGCATCGCGCGGGCGACACGGCCGGCGCGATGTTGGGAACCCTCATCGCGGCGGCGTTGCTGTGGCGGATGCAGCGCGGCGCGTTCGAACTGGCGGCGGGAACTTTCCACACGATCGTGGGGTGGAGCCTGTTGCCCGCCGTGTTGGCGGTGCTCTTGCTGGCGTTCGGGGCGCGGGAAGTGCCCGTGCGTCAACAGAACGCCCCTAAACTCACGCTGGCCGGCTTCGACCGCCGTTTCCTGTGGTTCCTGGGCGCGGTCGTCATCTTCACCCTGGGCAATTCCTCCGACGCTTTTCTGTTGTTGCGCGCCCGCGAGCGCGGGCTGGATCTGGTGCAGGTCCTGCTCATGGTCGCTTCCTTCAACCTCATCTATGCGCTCATTTCCGGCCCGGCGGGGGCGCTTTCCGATAAAATCGGGCGGCGGCGCCTCATCGTGTTTGGCTGGCTTGTCTATGGCGTGATCTACCTGGGCTTCGCGGTTGCCAGCGCTGCCTGGCAGGTGTGGGCGCTCTACGTGCTGTATGGCGTCTATTACGGGATGGCAGAGGGCACGGCGAAGGCGCTGGTGGCCGACCTGGTGCCGGCGGAAAAGCGCGGCACGGCCTATGGGGTGTACAACGCCGCGGTGGGATTGGCGGCATTCCCGGCTTCAGCGATCGCGGGGGTGCTGTGGCAGGGCATCGGCGGCTGGACGGGTTTTGGGCCGGCGGCGCCGTTCTTTTTTGGGGCGGGGTTGGCAGTTGTCGCCGCGCTGATGCTGTGGCGCATTCTCGCTTCCGAAGCGCGCGTCGCTTGACCGAGACGGGGGCACGCGTGCGCACCGGCTCGCCATTTGCCGGGGAGACGCTATGTGCTGGCGCACACCGGGCAAGCACAAAAATGTGAGTCGTGAGGTGTGAGTCGTGAACAGAGGCTGCGACGGCTCACCAGTTCGACACGAGCCAACCGTGCTGGAGCGCGGTGTTTGAGGACGTAGCAGCCCCGGGGGCCAGGAATTTCTAATCTTATTCGTGAAATTCGTGTTCATTCGGGGCCATTTTCGAGGGAGGCCATGCCTTTTTTGATTGACGGCCACAATTTGATCGCGGCGCTGCCGGACATCAGCCTTGAGGACCCGGAGGACGAGGTGGCGTTGATCCTCAAGCTGCGGGGCTGGCTGGGTCATCGGCGCCGCAAGGCCATCGTTGTCTTTGACGGGGGCATCCCCGGCGGCTACTCTCGCACGCTTTCCAGCAGCGACCTGGAGGTGATCTTCGCCGCACACAAGCGCAGCACCGCCGATCGCATCATCATGAAGCGGCTGGAGAAGCTCCGCGACGCGGCCAACTGGACGGTGGTCAGCTCCGACCGCGAGATTTTGGATTTTGCACGGCGCCTCGGGGCGCGGGTGGTGACCTCGCAGGATTTTGCGCTGGAATTGCAGCCCGCCGCGCGTCCGCCGCTGGAGAAACCCCGCGATCCCTCGCCGACTGAAGTCCAGGAGTGGCTGGAGGTTTTCCCGGAGCCGGTAGATCGGCCGGGGCGGCCGTTGCCCGAGCTCCGTCCCATTCCTGCAAGGCCGCCGGCGCCGCCGAGCTCGCCAGTCACGCCGAAGCGCCAGGCGCCGCCCGCCGAGAGGAAATCGCCGGCGGCAGCTCCCCCGGCGCCTACCCTGGCGGAACGCCTGGGCATCCCGCTCCCGCCGGAGCCGGCACCGTCCCTGGACCCGCGCACGGGGAAACCCGAGGCGGTCTCGCCGGAGGAGGTGGAGGACTGGCTGGAAGTCTTCCACGATGTGCCGGAAGGGCCCCTTCCGCCGCGGCGCCTCCCCCGAACCGAGACGCGCCCTCAGCCTCCGGCGACGTTGACCGTGGACAAGGAGACGGAGGCGGGACTCGCGCCGGAAGAGGTGGAGGCCTGGATGGCGCTGTTCCC
>JAAZNO010000440.1 GCA_012798275.1 Chloroflexota bacterium | reverse complement strand
GCGTCCACATACAGGGGAATTTTAGCCGCGCAGGTTGAGCACAGCCATACCCCCACCGCCCGACATCCCACACACAACGGCGGAGTGATGAGATCCAACAGCCGCCGATACGACTGTCCCAGGCTTTGAAAGAACGCATTCAGCCATCGTTCCTTGCCGCTAGTCCTGCTGGCGGCAAGGCGCAGGGCGGAGCTTTGGGAAACATCGGAGTTGTTACCCGCCAAAGAGACCGGTTTCCTTGATCTTTAATATTGCTGGCCCCAATAGCACGATCAAAATGGTGGGGAAGATGAAAAACACCAGCGGAATCATGATTTTTACCGGCGCCTGCCGGGCTTTTTCCTCCGCCCGTTGCCGACGTTTCATGCGCATCTGTTCCGATTGGATGCGCATGACCTTGGCCATGCTGACGCCCAATTGATCGGCCTGGACAATCGCTGCCACGAACGAGGTCACATCGCCGACATCCAGGCTGTTGGCCATGTCGCGCAATGCTTCCCGTCGCAGCTTGCCCAGCTGCATTTCCTGGACAGTGTGCATGAATGCCAGGCTGAGTTCGTTTTCCCATTTTTCCGCGACTTTGGACATCGCGGCATCGAAACCCAGGCCCGCCTCGACGCAGATGGTCAGCAGATCCAGGGCATCCGGCAGCGCCTTGAGCACGTTTTCCTGGCGCCTGCGGATTTGTGAGGTGAGCAGGTATTGCGGCATGATATAGCCGAAGACGATGCCGCCGCCGATGATTAACAGCTTTTGCCCGAGCCCGGAATCCGCTGCTAGCCCCCCTACCAAGAGGCCCAGAATGCCGCCGCCGACGGTGGTGAAGAGTCGGAGGGCGACAAACTGCGCCGGTTTGATTTTGGATAACATGCCGGCCAGTTCGAGTTGGTGTTGGGCCTGTTCAAGTAGCTTTTGGGGCGTCGCGCGCTGGATGCGCCTCGAGAGGCCCTGGACCAAGGGCTTGATCACGCGCTCGGTAAAGGGCTCGGAGAGCTCGAGCTTTTCCAGCGAGATGGGTTGTCCCAGGGCCGCCATCTCTTCGATCCGTTCGTCCAGGCTTTGCGTACTGCCCCGGCTGCGCAACACCAGGAGCAGTACGGCGACGCCGAACACTACGAGCAGGGCAATGATGCCTCCCATGTTCTATGCTCCCTCGCTCTATACTTCGATCGAGATGATCTTGTTGATCACGAAATACCCCACGGCAATCAGCACGACTGAGATGCCGAGCATGAGCCAGCCGCAAGGATCGGTGAACATGGGCCCCATGAAGTCCGGATTGTACATGTAGAGAAACGCCGCCAGACCGAATGGCAGAAAGGTGAGCAGATAGCCGGTGAGACGTCCTTGTGCGACGAGCACCTTGATTTCGCCCTTGATGCGCACCCGTTCGCGGATGGTATAGCTGATGGCATCCAATACTTCGGCCAGGTTCCCACCGACTTCACGCTGCACGCTCATCGCGGTAATCATCAGATCGAGATCGGGACTGGGCATGCGCCGCACCAGGTGCTGCATGGCCGTATCGAAATCCACTCCCAGCTGTAACTCCATCACCACGCGCCCGAATTCCTTGGAAATGGGCTCGGGCATCTCCTTTGAGATCACATCCATGGCTTGCAACGTGCTGTAGCCAGCCCGCAGCGAGTTTACCATCAGGTTGATGGCGTCCCCCAGCTGGCTGTCGAAAGCTTTAAGGCGGTTGCTTTGGCGCTGGGAGACATAGATCCGCGGGCCGAAAAATCCCACGATCAGCCCCACGGGGATCAAGATGGCCCGATTAAGGATGTAGAAGAGCAGCGCCGCGCCAAGCCCCACCGTGACGCTGATGATGAGGTATTCGCCGACGGTAAGCTTGAGGTCGGCACGCGCCAGCTGTTCAGCGAGAGTGTTGGCGAAGCCGCGTCCGGCTACCGCACGATCCACCGCCTTGCCCAGCTTCGAGGGACCTTCGCTCTTCTCTGCCCTCTCTTTCTTCTCGCGCCTGCTCCCGACGCGGTCTTTTACCAGATCCTCCCCTTCCCGCCTGCCGCGGAGGCCGAACACTAACAGCATGGCCTCGGCCACGCCAATGAGCACAAAAAACCATGTCATCGCCGAACACCTTCTTTCAGCTGCGATGCGTCAGTAATTGCGTAACCGTTCTCCAACGCCAAAAACAGATGCCGGCAGGTGAATCCCGGCCTGCTCGATGCGATCCATGAACTTGGGGCGGATGCCGGTAGGACGCAGGCGCCCGATGACTTTGCCATTCTCGAAGCCGACCTGCTCGAATTTGAAGATATCTGCCGTGGTGATGACATCCCCTTCCATGCCCTGGATTTCGGTGATAGCGACGACCCGCCGTGAGCCATCACGCAGCCGTTCCAGGTGGATGATCAGATCAATCGCGGCAGCGATCTGCTCGCGGATAGCGCGGTGCGGCAATTCCATGCCGGCCATGAGCACCATTGTCTCCAGGCGTGAAAGCCCTTCCCGCGTGCTGTTGGCGTGGAGCGTAGTCATGCTCCCTTCATGGCCGGTGTTCATGGCCTGCAACATGTCCAGGGCCTCGCCGCCGCGGCATTCCCCCACGATGATGCGATCGGGGCGCATCCGCAGCGCATTGATGACCAGGTCGCGGATGGTGATTTCGCCTTTGCCTTCGATGTTGGGGGGGCGGGATTCCAGCGTGACCACGTGATCCTGCCGCAATTGCAGCTCGGCGGCGTTTTCGATGGTGATAATGCGTTCGTTTGCGGGGATGTAACCGGAAAGCACGTTCAGGAAGGTAGTTTTGCCCGTGCCGGTGCCCCCCGAAACGATGACGTTGATTGCCGCAACCACGCACGCCTGTAGAAACTCCATCACTTCTTCCGTCGCTGTTCCCAGGCGGATCAGGTCCGCCACCTGCAAGGGTACCCTGAAGAACTTGCGGATGGTCAGTACCGGCCCGATCAGGGAGATCGGCGGGATGACGGCGTTGACGCGGGAGCCGTCCTTCAAGCGCGCATCTACCTGCGGGCTGCTCTCATCAATGCGCCGCCCCAGGGGCGCCACGATCCGCTCGATGATGCGCATCAGGTGCTCGTTGGACTCGAAGGTGACTGACGTGCGTTCGAGCTTGCCGCCGCGTTCGATGTAGATGTTTTTGGCCCCGTTGACCATGATTTCGGTGACGGAATCGTCCGCTAACAGCGGCTCCAATGGCCCCAGGCCGAGGATTTCCGCCACGATCTGTTCGAACAGCCGTTCGCGTTCGACCCGGCTGAGCACGATGCTTTCTTCTTCAAGGATGGTTTCGTACATCTGGCGGATCGTGCGACGCACCTCGTCGGTGCGCGAGATGTCCATGCTGGGATCCAGCTCCGCCACCAACCGGTTTTGCACGCGGCTTTTGAGATCTATGTAAGCGTCCCGGGGCGGGGATGCCGGCCGACGTTGTGCAGTTGCCACTTGCTCGGAGGCCGTTCCGCCCGGCGCTGCCGGGCCAGAAGGGGTGGATCCTGCAGTTGGCTCTTTTTTCTCAATACGGCGTAACAGCGACACGAGACTCCTCCTCAGCTAAAAGTCCACCTAAAGCAGGCGTCCCAGGCCGGCGCGGCGTTGGGCTTCGACCGGCTGCGCTGCTTCCGTGGCTTCCTCGGTGAAACGTTTGTCAATTTCTTGCGCCAGTTTGATCACGGCCTGGCCGAGAGGCGAACGCGGCTCCTTGATCACGAAGGGCACGCCGTAGTTGGCGGCGGTCAAGGCGATGCGTTCGTCGAGTGGCAGGCGCGCCAGCGCCGGCATCATGTTGCGCTCGATGGCTTCGGGTTGAATTCCCATCCGCTTATTGTCTACGCCATTGATGATCAAGCCCACGTTGTGCATGTCGTAATGCATCTTTTGCAGCAGATCAATGAGCATCCGCGCGCCGCGGATTTCGGGGATGACCGGACGTAGGACCACCAACAGCATATCGCTCAGGTCGAGCAATGCCAGGAGCACGGTATCCACGGCGTGTGAGGTATCAATGATCAGATAATCGAATTCCTGACGCATAAACTTGAGGATGGCTTTGATCAGCCGATTGCCGCCGGCTTCGTCTACTGCTTCTGGGGCCAGGAGGCTCTCCGCATCTTCAGGCGAGGGCGGCGCAGCGAGTACTTTGATCCCCGAAGGATGGGGGACCATGACGGTTGCCAGCAATTCCGAATCCAATTCCGTGGCGCGCGAGGCCAGGTCGGCGATGGTGCGCGTGGGCTGCAGCTTCAGGAAGATGGCGGCGTCGCCAAACTGCAGGCTCAAATCCACCAGGGCGACTTTGGTC
>JAAZNO010000439.1 GCA_012798275.1 Chloroflexota bacterium | reverse complement strand
TTACGTTTGCTCATAGAGAACGAGCCTCTTGCTCCCTTTCGAAAAATTTTGGCCTGCCCTATTCGGCGAACAGTTCCGCCAGCGCCTCCAACAGCAATACCTGCGAGGGTTGAGGCAAACGGCCCAATCGCCGGGTCAGACGAGATTTTTCCACTGTGCGCAACTGATCCAACACGATAAAACTGTCCTTTCCTGCGACATGGCAGGGAATGCGGGTGGGATAAGCGCGTCCCCGCGTCGTCAACGGCGCCACAATCACTGTGTTGATCTGGACATTCATCTCATCCGGTGAAACGATCACACACGGACGCCCCTTGTGTCCTTCGGCGAGAGCCGCTTCCGGGTTCACCAGGTAAATGTCAAAGCGGCGCCAACTCATCCTTATCCCGCTTCTCCCGCGTCGAAGGAGCTCGTCGCCAGCACGCTCTCGGAGAGCAAGGCGTCCTCGCCTTGAGCCGCCAGCTCCTGAAAAGCCTCCTGCCATCCCTCACGGGGGGCACGCCCAGGACGTACCACCAGAGCGCCATCTGAGGTCAGTTCCAGCGTCACCTGCTTAGGGAAGCCCAGCTGCTCTAACAGCACTTTGGGGATGCGAATGCCTTGCGAATTTCCAATCTTGATGATGCGCGTGGTAATCGTGGTCACGCCGCCCTCTGTATCGCGAAGTAATTACATTGTAGTTACATCGCGCCAAAAGTCAACTGTCCCGCGCGTGACGTCGCCGGGAAGCGCCCCAGGCCGCGGCCAGCGCTCCCAGCCCCGCTCCCAGCGTATTGAGCGCCACGTCCCCCAGCGATGAGACCCGGGTATGGGTAAGCCCCTGCAGCAGTTCAAGGGTGACGCTCACGAGCAGACCTGCCCCTGTCCCCCAAAGAATCCATGATGTTAAAGAGCGTTTTCCAGCCACCGCCAGGGTCACGGCGGCGCCCAGCGGCGCGAAGACGACAATGTTTCCGGCGATGTCAATGAGCCAGAAGGCCGAGAGGCCCTGTTCCGCCGCCGGCGCAGTGAGCACTTCCAGATTGGCGGCCACGTCGGGGTTGGGGCGGAGGGTCATCCACAGAAGCCATAGTACCATCAAGGCTACTACGCTCCACCAACAGCTTTTGGATCGCATCGTAAAACCAGAGGCCTCACTCACCTGCTGCGCGGAGGAGCTGGGCCTTTAGAGCTGAGGAAACACGAAATCCGAATTTCTCCAAACGTTGAATCTCTGCCTGCAGGGAAGGGATTTCTCCCCGGAGCCGCGCCGTCAACAACAAGCCAGGAGTCCCCATAGGACGCAACCCTACCCGTCTGGCAAAACGCCGGGCATCCAGGTCATCCATCACCACATACTCTGCATTCAGGATTTTCGCCAGAACGATGACCTCTGCTTCACCCAGGTCCAACTCAGCGAGAAGGAGATCAACCGCCATACGATTATCAACAACACGCACTTCAATCCAGGTTTGCAACGCTTGTTCAAGGACTTGAGTTGCCATATCAGGCCTGGCCTGGATTTCGTCAGCGACGGCTTGAGGAAGACATACCGACCCGGCTGCCTGCCGCAGCAGATCCAACCTTTCCAGCTTCGCCAGGAAAATCAGAGGACTGGCATCCACAACCCAAAGGCTCACTTGGATAACTCCCGCGCCGCCTCGATTTCGGCGGTAATTTCTTCATCCTGGAGATTGATGGCCGGCACTTCCACCGTGATGAGGCGTGCCAGAAAGGCGAGACGCTCCATGCCGGCGAGACTGGCAGCCTTGCCGGCTGAAAGGCGCCCCAACTCGTACGCCTTGGCCGCTGCCCAGAAGCGGAGCGTCTCGCCAAATTGCTCGTCCGAAAGTTTGAGGGTTTGCGGCAACCCTTCAGGGTACGTGATGATGGCCTGCTTCTCCATGCCTGCCTCCTCTTCGCTGACTCGATCTCGCTGTCACTCCCATT
>JAAZNO010000438.1 GCA_012798275.1 Chloroflexota bacterium | reverse complement strand
GTCACCCTCCTTTCCTTGAGCCTGCCTATGCGCTCAGAACCATTTGCACCTGCCTGGCTTGCCGATTCAGAAAAATGCGCTCCTCGAAACCGTTGCGGGTCGGGCACTGCTTTTTTTGCAGGATCCCGCACTTAATGAGACGCTCCAAATTTTCGGCAGAGATGCTGGATCGCTGCGTGGCGAAGTGCAGGGTGAGGCGACGGCTCCGCTGCTCGAGGACGTCCAGGTCTCGAATCCAGCCGGCCAGCTGCCCCAAAGGGAGGTACTGCTGGGCCAGGGCGTAGAGCTCCTGCGCCACGCTCATGGGCGAGGCGGCGACGTACACTGTTTTGCCGCGCCGTTGCAGCTCCTTCACCAGGCTTACAAAATAGTGATCGCCGGTGACCAGGACGATGACCTCGACCTCGGGGCGGCGCCACAGCAGAGCGCGCACGGCGCAGGCCATGGCTTGATCGGCCTGATCCTTCTGTTCCCCCGGCCGTTCGCCGCTATAGACGGCGTGCGACTGAAATCCGTAGCGCTCCAGCTCTTGTCGGATCAACGTCAGGCGCGGGTTGCGCCAATCGGCGAAGGCATGACATTCCACGATGTTGAGATGGGCGAGGCTCTGAAGCAAGGCGATCACGATCCCTTCTGTCTGGTTCTCCGCATCCACGAAGATGGCTGCTTTTGCCGGTTGCTGCAAGGTCCCCATCGCCGTCCTCCCTTCTGCTCTCTTGCCTTTCCATCTTCCCGCTTTCTCGCTTTCTCGCTTTCTCGTATGATAGCAGGATTGACCGACCGTTCCTTGACCGGGGGATAACAGCTTCTCGCGGGGAGGTGACAGGGGGACAGCGCGGCTCTGACACAAAAAGACCGGGGGAGCGTGATGGGTCTCCCCCGGTTGACTGCGAGCTGACAGGGTCAGGACGTGAAGCTGAGCATGTGGTGACGCAGCAGGTCGCCCATCAGTGCGAGGATGGGCGGGCCGAACGCTTCGTGCAATTCGCCGACGGTTTTCTGGCCATCGAGGGTTTCAAGGAGGGGACGCGCATCGGCGTGCAGGGGCAGCAACTGATTGCCCTGCAGCAGCACAAGTCCCCAGGCTTCGGGGCGGCTTTGGTAGTGCGCGGTTGGCCGCCAGGCGGGGTTGAGGCGCAGGGCGGGAGGGGCTGGCAGTTCAACCGGCGCTCCAGGGCGCGCCAGAGGGTCGGCCGGCAGCGTCAGCTCCAGCGCCAGGGCCTTGCATCCGCCGTGACAGACGGCAAAGGCGTGACAGTGATGGCACGCTGCCGGAATGCTGGCGCGGAAGCGTTCCATGGCGGGGGAATGCCACACTTCCTCTAACGGTTGGGTGAGCAGGTTGCCCGCCCGCAGGCTGGAAAGCGTGCAAGGCCGTAGATTCCCCCACGGGTCAATGGCGCCATAGGCGACGCCGGCGAGGCAGCCTTGCGAGCTGTTGGGAGCAAAGCATTGGGGGATGCAGTTACCGTATTTCACCGGTTTGCCCGCTTTCCGCAGCGCTTCGATGTGTGAAAGCGCCTGCGCCAGGGCTGTCTCATCGAGCGTGAGGCCGGGGAGGAATTCCCCCATGTAGCGGTTGAAGACGACGCTGCGAACCCGAAGCCGTTCCGCCAGCGAGACGATCTCGGACAGTTCGGCGAGGTTAGGGGCGGTCAGCACGGTGCTGAAAGCCACGGGGAGGCCTTGCGTGATGGCCAGCTCTACGTTGGCGAGCGTTTCGGCGAACGATCCCGGCGCGCCGGTGAAGCTCTCGTGCGTTCGAGCGGTCGCGCCATGCAGGGAGACCAATAGCCCGGTGAGGTGAGGGCACTCCCGCAGGGTCTGCACGAGGGTCGTCGGATCCGTCCAGCGGGCATTGGTGAAGAGGGTGAAATCGAGGGCGCGGGATTCGATAGCGGCGAGCAGCGTGGGGAAATCGGGGTGCAGCGTCGGCTCGCCGCCGGTGAGTTTGAGGCGCTGCGCGTGCGGGGCGAGCTGCTCCAGCACCCGCAGCCAGCCCTCCGCGCGCAACGGCGGGACGTCGGAGGGCATCAGCGTGGCGCGTTC
>JAAZNO010000437.1 GCA_012798275.1 Chloroflexota bacterium | reverse complement strand
TCGTGACCTATCCCCACGCTTGTGTTTCCTTCATTGGTAAGCTGTGCTATACTTCAGGCGTGAGGCCCTGACCCTGGAGTTCTGTCATCTCTGAGAAAGCCGGCAATGGTACACCCTGAAATTGACAGATCCCATTCAATCCGATAACCAAACATTTCACTGAAAGGAGCATCGTTATGGCTGACATCGCATCCATTATTGCCCAAATGACCCTGGAGGAGAAAGCGGCGTTGTGCACCGGCGTTACTTCCTGGGGCACCACTCCCATCGAACGCCTCGGCGTGCCAGGCATGACCGTCTCCGATGGACCGCACGGCGTGCGCCGGGTGGCCGATGAAACCGCCCTGGTCCAGGAAAGCCTGCCGGCGACCTGCTTCCCTACCGCCTCTTCCCTGGCGGCGACCTGGGATCCCGCCCTGATTGAGGAAATGGGCCAGGCGTTGGCCGAGGAGTGCATCGCCCTGCATGTGGACGTCATTCTAGGCCCCGGCGTGAACATGAAGCGCACGCCGCTGTGCGGGCGCAACTTCGAGTATTTCTCGGAGGATCCCTACCTGGCGGGCGAAATGGCGGCCAGCCTCATCAAGGGCGTCCAGAGCCGGGGAGTGGGAACGTCGCTCAAGCACTACGCGGCCAACAATCAGGAATATCAGCGCATGACCATCAACGCTAAGGTGGATGAGCGCACCCTCCGCGAGATCTACCTGCCGGCGTTCGAGACCGCGGTCAAGAAAGCGCAACCCTGGACGGTGATGTGCTCCTACAACCGCGTCAATGGCGTCTATGGCTCGGAACAGACGTACCTGCTCACCGAAATCCTCAAGGAGGAATGGGGCCTGGAAGGCTTCGTCGTCTCCGATTGGGGCGCGGTGCACGATCGAGTCGCGGCGCTGAAAGCTGGCCTCGACCTCGAAATGCCCGGCCCGCGCCCGCGACGGGTACAGGCGGTGGTGGAGGCGGTGCAGAGTGGCGCGTTGGATGAAGCCGTGCTGAATGAAGCGGTGCGGCGGATTCTGGGCATCGTCTTCAAAGCGGCGGAGACGCCGAAGGGGGCGCCTTTCGACGCGGCAGCGCATCACGCACTCGCGCGCCGCCTTGCCGGAGAAGGGATAGTATTGCTCAAGAACAACGGCCTGCTGCCTTTGAAGGACGTGCGTCGCATGGCGGTGATCGGGCGAGCGGCCAGGGAAGCGCACTTCCAGGGCGGCGGCAGCTCGCATATCAATCCCACACAAGTGGACATGCCGCTGGAGGAATTGGCGAAGTTCGCTGGCGGCGCCGAAATCACCTTCAGCGAGGGCTATCCCGCTGACGATAGCAGCCAACCCGACCTGATCGAGGCAGCCGTCGCCGCGGCGCAGGCGGCGGAGGTGGCGTTGCTTTACATCGCGTTGCCGGCTTACAAAGAGTCCGAAGGGTATGACCGGGCGGATCTCGACCTGACCGGGCAGCAGGTGGCCCTGATCAAGGCCGTGTGCGCGGTGCAGCCCAACAGCGTCGTCATCCTGAACAACGGCTCCGCGCTCGCCATGAGCACGTGGATTGACGCGCCGGCGGCCGTGCTCGAGGCCTGGATGATGGGACAGGCCGGCGGCGGTGCGATTGCGGACGTCCTCTTTGGGATCGTCAACCCGTCGGGCAAGCTGGCGGAGACCTTCCCCCTGAAGCTCTCCGACACGCCCGCCTACATCAACTACCCCGGCGAGAACGGCGAAGTGCGGTACGGCGAGGGTCTTTTCATCGGCTATCGCTATTATGACATGCGCGAACAGCCCGTGCAATTCCCCTTCGGCTATGGGGGCAGCTACACCACCTTCGCCTACAGCGGGATGCGCGTCTCGGCGAAGACCTTCCGCGATGTGGAGGGGCTGACCGTCTCCGTGGATGTGACCAACACGGGGCCGGTGGCCGGCAGGGAGATTGTGCAGCTCTACGTCCACGATCGCAAGGCGCAATTGGTGCGCCCGCCCAAAGAGCTCAAAGGCTTTGCCAGCGTGGAGTTGCAGCCCGGCGAGACCAAGACGGTGACCCTGTTCCTCGACTTCCGCGCCTTCGCCTATTACCACCCGGCCTACGGGCAGTGGATCACCGAAAATGGCGAATTCGACATCCTGGTGGGAGCTTCTTCGGCCGACATTCGCTGTGCGGAGACGGTGACCCTGGAATCCACCGTGGAATTGCCGTGCATTCTCCACCGTGAGTCCACCCTGCGGGAGTGGCTGGAGGATCCGCGCGGCAAGCCCGTCTTCGAGCCGTTCTTCGCGCAGATGCTGGCAGCGATGCGCGAAATGTTCGGCGGCGAGGGCGAGGGCGGCATTGGCATGGAGGTGATGGGATTCCTGTTGGACATGCCGTTGCGGGACGTGCTTGAATTCCAGAGCCAGCAGCTGCCGGCGCCGGCGGATGAGATCATTGCCGGCCTGTTGCAGCAGGTGTACGCTTGAGGCAGGCTGAATTCAGCGTCAACAGCTCCTGAAAAGCGAGCGCCCTTTGTGAACTGTCCACGAAGGGCGCTCATCTTAAAGCCTGGCGGCCATCCGAGAGCGCCGGGCAGCGCAGCTCGTTTTCACGAAAGGGCCTCTTCTGCGTGATCTTTTGACGAGAATGAAACCTGGTCTATACTAAGCGTAGGTGTCGGTACGTTGCAACGGTGCGAGCCTTTGTGCGTAGCTCGTATGTTGTGATGTAAAGAACGTGCGGATGTGGGAAGGTGTCCACGTGTGAAGGTGTGAACGTGCGAACGTAGTGTAAATGACTCGCTGACTCGCTTATTCGCTGACTTGCCTATTTTATACGAGGAGGTTAGATCATGATGCGACGACCTGGTGGTGAACTGGCGACACGTCCCCTGCATTTCATCTGGATTGCCGATTGCTCTGGCTCGATGTCTCAGGATGGGAAAATCCAGGCCCTGAACACGGCCATTCGCGAGGCGATCCCGCACATGCAGAAAGTGGCCGATGAGAACCCCAACGCGCAAGTGTGGGTCCGCGCCATCAAATTTTCCAACGGCGCGCAGTGGCACATCTCCCAGCCGACGCCCGTGGCGGATTTCCGCTGGACGGACCTGGAGGCGGAAGGGGTGACGGACATGGGCAAGGCGTTCTCGATGGTGGCAGAGCAGCTCAAAATCCCGCCGATGACGGAGCGCGCCCTGCCGCCGGTGCTGGTGCTCATCTCCGACGGGCAACCGACGGACGATTACCAGAAGGGCCTGCAAGAGCTGCTGGATCAGCCCTGGGGCAAGAAGGCGGTGCGGATCGCCATTGCCATCGGCGCGGACGCCGACCTGGACGTGCTGCAAAAGTTCATCGGCAACCCCGAAATTACGCCGCTGCAGGCGAACAACCCGGAGGCGCTGGTCAAATACATCCGCTGGGTCTCTACCGTCGTGCTCAAGTCGGCGTCGGCGCCGGCAAGCCAGTCGGCCGCGGATGCGCCGACCGCGCCCAATGTGCCTGTGCCTGTCGCTCCCCCGGCGGTTGACGCTAACGGACCCCAAACGGCTGCCGACGTCTGGTAAAGGAGGCTTCCCATGGCTACAAGGGGACCTCAGCCCGTCTGGCGTGCTGTGGGCCAATCGGTGCGCGGAGCCACACACGTACGCGCGGCGCTGCCCAATCAGGACGCCTGGCGTTGTCTCCCGGCGTCGGCGGAAGGGCCTCCGCTCATTGTCGCGGTCTCCGATGGGCACGGCAGCGCGCGCAGCTTCCGCAGTCACCTCGGTTCTGCCCAAGCCGTGGACATTGCCGTCGGCGTGTTGCGGGAGCTGCTCGAAGGGCAGCCTCAGCCGCTGAATCTCTCGGCGGTCAAGCGCACGGCGGAAGAGCGCTTACCGGGGGAGATCGTGCGTCGCTGGCAGGAGGCGGTAGATCAGGACCGCCGGGAACATCCCTTCACGGAGGCGGAGCTGCAGGCCGTCACGCAGAAGCACGGCCCTAAGGCGGCGAAGGACCTTGAGGAAAATCCGCGGCTGGCCTATGGGGCCACGCTGTTGGTGGTGCTGGTGGCGGAATCCTTCATCCTCTACCTCCAACTGGGCGATGGCGACATCCTCACCGTCTCGGAGCGCGGCGAGGTCACCCGTCCGCTGCCCGACGACACCCGGCTCTTTGCCGATCAGACGACCTCGCTGTGCATTCCCGAAGCCTGGCGCGATTTTCGGATCCGTTTCCAGGGGTTGACGGGAGCACCACCGGCTCTCATCCTGCTCAGCACCGATGGCTATGCCAATTCCTTCGTGAACGAGGCCGCTTTCTTGCAGGTGGGGGGCGACATCTGGGATCTCCTCCGTGCGCAAGGGCTGGAGCAAGTCCAGGCGAGCCTGGTCGGCTGGCTGACCGAAGCATCGGAAAAGGGCAGCGGGGATGACATCACCCTCGCGTTGCTGTGTCGCACAGAGCTGTTGCCGGCCCCGGAGGAACTCGCGGCGCAAGCGGCCCTTGCGGAGTCGCCCGTCGCGCCTGAGGAGCCGCCTGCTCCCGACGAGAGCGTCGCGCCGCCGGGGAATCGGCGGCTCTGGTACGATGCCCCCGATTTCGATGAGGGGAGCTCTGCTTCAGGCTGCTCGGAGACGCCATGAACGAGCTGCCCCGTCAAAAATTGCGCGAGCTGGTGCAACAACGGCAGGCCATCAAGGCCGCGAAAGGCCACGATCCGGCGCTGCATGGGGGCACGTGTCGGCGGCAGCTGGAAAAACTTTGCGGTGACGGCTGTCTCACGGAGATCAACGTGCTGACGACTGCCGTGCGCGATCAGATCCCTGCCGATATTGAGGCCTGGCCTGCCGGCGTCCCCATCGCTGAACACCTGGAGCGGCTGACCGCGCAGCTCATGGAACACTACGCCCTGCGCGAGGATGCCGCGCGCTGGGCGGTGGAAGCCTGGGCGGAAGCGTTGGGCGTGGCAGGAGCGGCGATTTCTCCCATCACGCCGCTGTCGGCGCCCGATTCGACCCCGGCAGGAGCGGCGCTCTCTCTCATCACGCCACCGGTGACCGGAGCGCCGCTGTTGTTTTCTACCTGGAGGATGACGGTGTTGACGCGGCCTCGGGGCGGCGCGCACGAGGAGTGGGCCGTGAAAGGTGAGACGCCCCCACCCTTCATGCTGTCCCCCGGCGAGGACGTCGGCGTCCGCCCGACGGGCCTCGACTACACTCAAATCGGGCTGTGGGCCAGCAGCTTCCGGATGCCGGAGCGCATTCGCTATCTCGACCTGAGCGACAGGCCGCTCTTCGATCCTTACCTGGATTGCCTCACCCTTTTCACGGGGTTGACGGAATTGAATCTGGAGCGGACGGACATTACGGGGGAGGGCCTCAGTCCCTTACAGGCTCAGCCTCTCACCTGGCTGAGCCTGCAGGCGTGTAAAAATCTCTCGGACAAGGGATTGGAGGCTGTCGGCTGGCTGCGCGACCTGCAGTATCTGGATCTCAGCGAGTGCAACGGCATCACGGCGCAGGGGCTGTGGCATCTGCGGGCGTTGACGGACCTGCGCATTTTGCGCCTGGAACGGTGCAGGCTGTTGCAAGAGGAGACCCTGGCGCCGCTGGCAGCCATTCCGCGCCTCGAAGCGCTCGATCTGAGTGAGACGCGGATCAGCGGCGTGGGATTTTTGCATTTTCACCACAACCGCGTGTTGCGCCGGCTCTCCCTCGAAGGTTGTAAGCGCGTGACCTCCGAGACGGTGGTGCACCTTCTGAACCTGGAGGCGCTGGAAGTCCT
>JAAZNO010000436.1 GCA_012798275.1 Chloroflexota bacterium | reverse complement strand
GCCCCGGCTTCTGAGATGAAGCACCTCTCAAGGGCGTCATAAGTCAAACGGGATGTTTTGGTCGGGCACATCGCCTGGCCAAAACATCCTCGTTAGAAACGCCATGTGCTGGCACACATCACGCAAGCATGAAAATGTTTCGTGTTCATTCGGGGCCATTTTCGAAGGAGCCCGCCATGGAAAAACTCCCTGATATTCTCAATAGCCTGCCGTACTTGCTCGAGGGAGCGCTGCTGAGTCTCGCCATCACGGTGATTGCGTTGCTGAGCGGCTTTCTCATCGGATTGCCCCTGGCCTTGTTGCGCGTCTACGGCAGCAAGGCCGCTGCGGGCTTCGCTCAGGCCTACAGCGTCGTGCTGCGCGGCCTGCCCTCACTGGTCGTGCTCTTTATCCTCTTTTATGGGATTTCGTCTGTGGTAAAAATTCCCCCCTTCCTCGCCGGCTGCATCGCGCTGGGATTTTGTAGCAGCGCTTATCAGATGGAGTTATTGCGTGGGGCCATTCAATCCATCGGCTCCGGGCAGATGCTCGCCGCACAAGCATTGGGCATGACGCAGGTACAGGCCATCACGGCCATCATCCTGCCGCAGGCCTTGCGACTGGCCATCCCTTCCTGGTCGAATGAAGCCGCTATCGTGATCAAAGATTCCTCCCTGGTCTATGCCGTCGGGTTGGCAGAATTGTTACGCCGCTCCCAGCAAGTCGCCGCACGGACTTATCAATCCTTCATTGTCTACAGCCTCTGCGCGTTGATTTACTTCACCATGACCTTTTTGACTAACCGGGGACTGGATCATGTTGAGCACGTGCTCCGTCTGCCCACGCCATTAGAAGAAGCCCATTGAACCAAAGGAGCCACCCATGAGCGCTGTCATTATCCGCGTCGAAGACTTACACAAGTCCTACGGGCCCACACAGGTGCTCAAAGGCGTCTCGCTGGAAATCCGCGAAGGCGAGGTTCTCGTCGTCATCGGGCCAAGCGGCACCGGCAAGAGCACGATGCTGCGCTGCATCAACCTCCTCACCCGCCCCGACAAAGGACGCATCTGGATCGGCAATGACGAAATCACCGCGCCCCACGCTAACGTGAACAAAATCCGCGAGCGGGTCGGCATGGTCTTTCAGGACTTCAACCTGTTCAATCACCTGAACGCGCTGAATAACGTGACGATCGCGCTCACCAAGGTGAAGAAAATGCCCAAGGCGGCGGCTGAGGAATTGGCGCGCTTCGAGCTGGACCGCGTAGGGCTGAGCGACAAGGCCGACCTCTACCCGGCGCAGCTCTCCGGTGGGCAGAAACAGCGCGTCGCCATCGCCCGCGCCCTGGCTATGGAACCAGAGGTGATGCTGTTCGACGAGCCGACCTCGGCGCTCGACCCCGAGCTCATCGGCGAAGTGCTGGAGGTGATGAAGAAGCTCGCCAAAGAGGGCATGACCATGATCGTGGTGACGCACGAGATGGGCTTCGCGCGGGAAGTCTCCACACGCATGATCTTCATGGAAGGCGGGGTCATCGCCGAGCAAGGGCCGACCCAACAGATCTTCGATAATCCCCAGCACCCCCGCACGCGAGAATTCCTGGGCAAGATCAGCGAGCTCTACGGTCAACTGCAGGAAAAGGAGTGAGCCATGGCAGGACTCCTGGCATTCTGGGACATGATCTGGCCTGACCTGGGGTACGGCCTGCTGACCACGCTGCAAATCAGCGCAGTGGCTCTCCTTCTGGGATTGGTGATCGGCATTCCGACGGCCATGTTGCGCATGTATGGCCCACGTTGGCTGCGCTGGCTCGCCATCGCCTACGTGGAACTCTTTCGCGGGACGCCCCTGCTGGTGCAGCTCTTCGTCATCTACTACGGCTTTCCCGACATCGCCCGCGCGTTGGACTCCGCGGGCATCCCGGCCCAATTCCTCATCCTGAGCCAGATGGCCTCGGCCTACCTGGCGCTTGGATTAAACAGCGGCGCATATCAGGCGGAATACCTGCGCAGCGCCATCCAGGCGATCAACGTCGGACAGATCATGGCGGCGCGCGCGTTGGGGATGAGCCAGCTGCAGGCGATCACGCACATCGTCCTGCCGCAGGCGTTACGGCTGGCAATCCCCGCCTGGTCGAACGAAGTCGCCTACATGGTCAAATACACGTCCGTCGTGTTTGTCATCACCGTGCCGGACTTGCTGGCGCGGGGGCAGTTCCTCATCAGCAAGTACTACAAACCGATGGAAATTCTCCTTGTCGTCGGTCTGATCTACCTGGTAGTGGTCCTGGGGTTGACGAGTTTGATGAACACGATCGAAAAGCGCACCCAAATTCCAGGATTGCACATGGAAGTGGAACGGGCGTGAGGACGCCGCGGACAGAGGCTCACATCTCAAGCCGAAGTTTGAGCACGGCAGGACGTTGGGGTTGCCTGGCATTGCTGGCGCTAGCCATCGCGGGCCTGTTCATCGCGGCGGCGCGGCTGCTACAGGAGCCGGGGGCCGCTCCGGCCGGCCCGTTGCCGACGGGGGACTTGCGTCTGGCCACCTCCACCCCCACCGCTACATCCACGCCCACCGTCACGCCGCCGCCCTTGCCGACCTCAACGGGAGAAGGTATTGGCATCGGCAGCCGCGTGCGGGTGAACGGCACCGGCGCCGCCGGCCTGAATCTGCGCGCTGCGCCGGGCACCAGCAGTGAGCGGGTCACCATCGCCGCAGAAGGCAGCCTCTTCATCGTGGCCGGGGGGCCGCAGGAGGCGGACGGCCTCACCTGGTGGCTGCTCAAAGATGAGACGAATCCCGAACGCGAGGGTTGGGGAGCGGCGAATTATCTAGTGGAAGCGCCGTAGAGGATGTGAGAGGTGAGCCGTAAATTCTGTCAACGTCTCACTGCTCAGGGGATAGGGGGCAAAAGATTGTACGCATAACAGAATTTAATTCTTAATCTCTAGCAGCAGCTCGGGAATCTACGCTATTTTCAACCGGCGGTCGGACAGTTACAGTGAAAGTTCGTTAGCCTCCTAAGACCCTTACGCAGTACACAGCACGCATTACGGAGTACATATTAAAATGACTACTGAAACCGACGTTCTCATCATCGGCTGTGGCATTGCCGGGACGACGGCAGCGCTGCGATTGGCGCAGGCCGGGCGTCACGTCACGCTCATCACCCGCTCCTACGCCCCGGAGGAAACCAACACGCGCTACGCGCAAGGCGGCATCATCGCCCGTGGGGAAGAGGATCCGCCAGAGCTGCTCATCGAAGACGTGTTGCGCGCCGGTGCCGGCTTGAGCTATCCCCCCGCCGTGCGGATCCTGGCGGAAGAGGGCCCCGACCTGGTCTACCGCTTGCTCGTCGAAGAAGCCCGGGTGCCCTTCGACCGAAACGCGGAGAAACTCTCCCTCACCCGTGAGGGAGGACATTCCGTCTCCCGCATCCTCCACGTGGGCGACGCCACGGGCAAGGCGATCCAGATCGCCCTGCTGCAGCGGCTCGCCGCCTTCCCCAACATCACCTTGCTCACGGGACACACCGCCGTGGACCTGATCACGTCATCCCATCACAGCCGCGATCCCATGGCAATCTACCGACCGATCACCTGTCACGGCGCCTACGTGCTGGACCGGGCCGGCAACGCCATTCACCGCGTCCTCGCGCCGGCGACGATCCTTGCCACAGGCGGCGTAGGACGCATCTACCGGCACACCACCAATCCCGAAGGCGCGCGCGGCGACGGCCTGGCGATGGCCTACCGCGCCGGGGCGCGGGTCATCAACGCGGAATACATTCAGTTCCACCCCACCACTCTCGCCGTCGCCGGAGCGGACAATTTCCTCATCTCCGAAGCGGTGCGCGGCGAGGGCGCCCGGCTCTACACACCCGATGGGCGCCACTTCATGGACAGCTACGCGCCCAAGTGGGGCGATCTGGCGCCCCGCGATGTGGTCGCCCGCGCCATTCACAATGAAATGCTGGAGCACGGCTATTCTCACGTGTTGCTCAACCTCGCCGAAGCCATGCCCGCAGCGCGTATTCAGGAGCGCTTCCCCACCATCTACGAGACCTGCCTCCAGGCCGGGGTGGACATCACACGAGAGCCGATCCCCGTCGTGCCGGCCGCCCATTACTTCTGCGGCGGCATCCATGTGGACGGTTGGGGGCACTCAACCCTCGAGGGACTTTACGCGATTGGGGAAGTGAGCTGCACGGGTCTGCACGGCGCGAACCGCCTGGCGAGCACCTCGCTGTTGGAGGGGCTGGTGTGGGGCGACCGGGCCGCGCGCGACATCCTCGCCCGACGCGACCTGACCCTCGCCCGCATGGACGACATCCCCCCCTGGGAAAACGTGAGTGAGGGCAAGGCGGCCGACCCCGTCTTGCTCTTCAACGACACGCGGACAATTCAGGACGTCATGTGGCTCTACGTCGGCCTGGCGCGCAGCACGCGGCGGTTGGCGCGCGCGCTACGCGATCTCAACCATCTGTGGGGCGCCATTGATGAATTCTACCGCACCACCCGCCTCAACGATGCGTTGATCGGGCTGCGCAACATGGCGCAAACCGCGTGGAT
>JAAZNO010000435.1 GCA_012798275.1 Chloroflexota bacterium | reverse complement strand
GTGATTGCTATTTTCTTGCACGATGTTCAACGAGCTAAGTCAGGGAATAGTATTTTTGGGGTTAACTCCACTTTCAAAAGCAATCATTTCTTGGGATATACTGTGGCATTGAGCAAATTAGATGGAGTGTATTACGTTGATCCGCGCCCAGAAATGGTTACAAATGAGCAACTTCGTGAGCAAATCAAAGATTTTCAGACATTTTTGGTCCGAGACTTATGGAAGCTATCAACTGGGTAGGTTTTTTGTCGCAATAAAATTTACGTAAGAGAGCAAAAATAAATTGCCCCCCCAAAAAAGCCGAGAGTGCAAAGTTCCTATTTTTGATCCGCTGCAAATTAGCTAAAAGCCTGACTTGTTTTCGGAAATGCGTTCGAAATGGTTCTTTGCGCCCCGGCGGTTCAAATCCAGAGCAGGACGCAAGCCCTGTCTCCTGGCCTCTTACGGCTTTTCCTCGTCCGTGTAAAACGCGACGCAGAGCGCCGGCCCGGCGTGAGCGCCCATCACCGGCGTGAAATAGGTGATGTAGAGCTCCCGCACGTCGAAGCGCCGACGTAATTCTTCTGCCAGGGCGTGGGCCTCTTCTTCCTGGTCCCCGTGGCTGACGGCGACATGGACCGGCCGTTCCCCCACTGCTTCGCCCATTAAGTCCAGCATCTGTTCGACGGCGCGTTTCCACGTGCGAGGGCGGGCGACGCCGACGACCGTGCCGTGTGCAGGCGGGATGCCGACGATGGGTTTCATCTGCAGCATCGAGCCGAGGAAGGCGGCGGCGGTCCCGATGCGTCCTCCCCGTCGCAGGTACTCCAGCGTCTCCAGCGTGGCCAGAAATTGCACGCGGGGAATCATCTCCTGGGCGCGGGCGACGACCTGCTCGGCGGTGGCCCCGGCTGCCGCGGCGCGGGCCGCTTCCAGCACGATGAAGCCCTGCGCCATCGCGGCGGTGCGCGAATCCACAATGTGCACGGGCAGCGTGGGCGCCATCTGGTAGGCGATCTGCGCCGCTTCGACGGAGCCTGTCAGGTCTTGCGAGAGCAGAATGGCGACAATGGCTTCATATTCCTGCGCCAGCGAGCGGAAGGTCTCCAGGAACTCGCTGGGACTGAACGCTGCCGTCGTCGGCATGTAGTGATCCATGCGCAACCGGCTGTAGAACTCCTGTGCGGTGAGATCCACTCCATCACGGAACACTTTTTCTTCCCAGATTACCTTGAGCGGCAAGACGTGGATGCCGTATTCCTTTACGATCTCAGGCGGCAGATTGCTTGAGGATTCCGTTACAATAGCGACGCGACTCATAGTTTCCCTCCTATTCTTCGTCTGCGTAAAACGAGACGCTGAGCACCGGCCCGGTGTGGACGCCCATCACCGGCGTGAAATAGGTGATGTAGAGCTCCCGCACGTCGAAGCGCTGGCGTAATGTTTCTGCCAGGGCGTGCGCCTCTTCTTCGCGAGCCCCATGGCCGATGGCGGCATGGACCGGTCGCTCTCCTACTTCTTCGCCCATCAACTCTAACATCTGTTCGATGGCGTTTTTCCACGTGCGGGGCCGGGCGACGCCGATGACCGAGCCGTGTCCGGGCGGGATGCCGACGATGGGTTTCATCTGCAGCATCGAGCCGAGGAAGGCAGCGGCGGCGCCGATGCGCCCTCCCCGGCGCAGGTACTCCAGCGTCTCCACTACCCCCAGGATGTGGACGCGCGGGATCATTGCCTGGGCGCGGGCAACAACTTGCTCGACGGTGGCGCCGTCGGCGGCGGCGCGAGCCGCTTCCAGCACCACAAAGCCTTCGGCCATGGCGGCGGTGCGGGAATCCACGACGTGTAGGGGCAGTGTGGGCGCCAGGAGCTGCACTTTCTGCGCGACGTCAACGGTGGCGCTGAGTTCATGGGCCAGGAAGATGGCGACAATAGACTTTCCTTCCTCCGCCGGTGGTCTGAGAACTTGCAGCAGCTCTTCGGGCGCGATCGTCGAAGTGGTGGGCATGCGTTTGTCCTCCTGCAGTCGGACGTAGAACTCCTGCGGGGTGATATCCACCCCATCGCGGAAGACTTCCCCGTCCCAGACGATCCTGAGCGGCACGATGGGGATGCCGTATTTTTCCGTCACATCGGCTGGCAGATTGGCCACCGAGTCTGTCACAACCGTAACATGGTTCACAGCGCACCTCCTTCGAAAATGGCCCCGAATGAGCCCGAATTTCACGAATCAGATGAGAAATTCCTGGCCCCCGGGGCTGCTACGTCCTCAAACAACGCGCTTCAGCGCGGTGGGCTCGTGTCAGGCGGGGGATTCCATCCCCAGCCGACCCGTGAGCCGTCGCCGTCGCTGCTCACGACTCACATTCTCATCCTTGGATGATGTGCGCCAGCACATGGCGTCTTCTCTGAAAATAGAAACCGTGCCCACGTTCGCACGTTAATACCCGATCCAGTAAGTGAGCCACGCTACCAGGGCACTGGTGGCTACCAGGATCACGATCAGCAAAATGATGATCGCGGTCTTCTTCAGGCGCGGCAGACGATCCCGAGATTGTGAAATGGGCGTCTTAGACGTTCGCTGTTCTCCCTGCTGGCCATAGCCTGTCGCCACGCCTGGGTGCTTCACAGGAAAGGATTCTTCACCTGCGCCGTTCTGCTCTCTCATGCTTCCATGATATCCTATGAGCGTAACATCACGCGAGGAAAAAGGTTAAAGGGGGTTACATAAGAGTAAAATGTAGTTAACCGGGACTTGTTGGCTGTCTGTGGTTGACAAGGGTCCCCCTGTGGCTTATACTGTCATGGTAAACTGGAGAGATATTGCAAATAGGAGTGAGGCGTTATGGACGAGGCAGCTCACGTGGTGGTCTTCTGTGACCTGGACGGCACGCTCTACACCGGTCACATCTGGCAGGCGTTGAAGCGCCACTATCAGGCGCGGCGGATGAAACTGCCGACGCTCTATTTCTACCTGTACACGCACATGGCCATCGGGCTTCTGTATCGGCTGCATGTGTGCAGTGAGGAGTACTTTTTCCGGGTGTGGGCAATCCACATGGCCTGGCTATTCAGTGGACTGACGCCCCCGCAGGCCCAGCAGGTCTTCGATGCGGTGGTGGAGGAGGACGTGCTCCCTCAACTGCGCGCTGACGTCCTGGCGCGGCTCCGTGAGCATCAGGCGCGGGGAGAACCGGTGATCTTGCTGTCGGGCACTTTTCAGCCGCTGCTGGCGACGCTCGCCGCGCGCCTGGGACTGGACGGTGCGCTGGGCACGGAGCTGGCGCTGCGCGACGGCCGGTATACCGGGCGCATTGTCCCGCCCTTGTGCTTCGCCGAGGGCAAGGTCTTGCGGCTGGAGGCTTATCGGCGCGCACACCCCGAGGTGGATCCGGCGGCCTGCACGGCCTACGGCGATACGCATTTCGACCGGTTGGCGCTGGAATGGGCGGGACATCCGGTGGCGGTGTATCCCACCCCGCGCCTGGCGGCCCTCGCTGCCGAACGGGGGTGGCCGATTGTGGGGAGCCCCCAGCAGTCGGATTGAGCTCTCTACGGCTCCCTCAGGGGTGAGGATGGATGGAAGCGCTCACTTGCGGAACCAATAGCCTATGCCGTGCTCGGTGAGGATGTGCTGCGGATTGCGGGGGTCGTCCTCCAGTTTGGCGCGCAGACGGCTGACATAGACTTTGAGGTAGTTGATCTCATCGGTGTACTCGCGGCCCCACACGCGGGCCAGCAGCGTCTCGTGGGGCAACACCTGGCCGGCGTTGCGCACCAGGTGGTACAGCAGCCGGTACTCGGTGGCGGTCAGCGACACCGGTTCGCCATGCCGCGTCACCTCCCGGCGGACAAAGTCCACGGTCAGGTCACCGCTGACGAAGGGCTTTTCGTGGGCCAGGGGCAGCGACTGCGCCCGACGCAACACGGCCCGCACCCGCGCCAGCAGCTCCAGGTGACTGAAGGGCTTGGTAATGTAGTCGTCGGCCCCTAATTCCAGGCCCCGCACCTTGCTCAGTTCGTCGTCGTGGACCGTGAGCATGATCACCGGCACGTCGGAAAAGAGGCGGATCTGTTCCAGGACCTGGAAGCCGCTCATGTCCGGCAATCCGACGTCCAGCAAGACCAGCGCCGGCCGTTCTCGTTCCAGCATGGTCAGCCCCTCCTCGCCGTCAGACGCGGCGAGGATCTCCCAGTTCGACTGTTGCATGCCGAAGCTGACCGAGATCAGGCGCACGACGTCGGGCTCTTCATCCACGATCAGGATCTTCATCCGTTAGCCCCTTTCAATGCCGGGAGGGCGAGGAAAAAAGTGCTCCCTCGCCTGGAGCTACTTTCCACCCAGACGTGCCCGCCGTGCAATTCCACCAGCTGACGGGCGATGTAAAGCCCCAATCCCAGCCCCGCCTTCCCGGTGCCGTCGGGGATGACGTAGAAGCGCTGGAAGAGGTGCACTTGATGTTCCCGGGGGATGCCGGGGCCGTCGTCGGCGACGGCGATGAGCAGCTCGTCATTGCGGCGTTCCAGCGTGACCCGCACGTGCCCGCCCTTGGGGGTGAATTTGTGAGCGTTCGCCAGGAGATTGGTCAACGCCTGCTCGATCCGGCGACGGTCTACGTCGGCCCACATTGCCGCGTTCGGCAGCACGGTCTCCAG
>JAAZNO010000434.1 GCA_012798275.1 Chloroflexota bacterium | reverse complement strand
GCGTAGGGGTGATTGGCCATCGGCGTCCCCCGATGCAGCGCCGCGCCAAAGGTGGCTACGGTCTTGAGGGCGCGGACCTCCGGCGAGGCCAGCGCCGCGCTGTTGGCGGGGATTGTGCTGTTGCGCAGGGTGAGCTGTTTTTGCACTTCCGCGCTGCCGAAATATTCCATCACGGCGAAAGCAGCCCCCGCGTTCCCGCGCTCGACGGCAAGACGGGTGAGCATGAAGAGCCGCACATCCACGAGCGGGCTGCCCATCGGCGCAATGCCGACGTTCATGCCCGCGTGTTGCAACGAACGCAGGGCGCGCGGACCGGTCCACCAGATGGCGGCCTGCCCTTCGATGAACATGGCCTGGCAGATGCCCGGGCTGGCGACTGCCGGCGCCGCGCGGCTGAAGGCCTTGATCCACTCCGCCGCGGCGTAGGCTTCGGGCAGTGTGAGGTTTGCCTGCCCCAGCTCGTTGATGAATCCACCATGGGCCTGCAACCCAAATCCCAGAAAGATGGGCGCGACGTGATAGGCATCAGGACTTCCCAGGCCCTGATTGCACAGGTAGTATTTGTCGGGATGGGTCTGGCGGAAGGCGGTGGCCTTCGCGAGCAGCTCCTCGAAATCATCCGGCGCGGGCAGGTCTGCGGCGGTGAGCATGTCCCGGTTGTAGATGAGGGCAATGCCGTCTTGCATCTCTGGAATCCCCCAGATGCTGCCGTTCCAGAGCATCGCCTGCGCGGCGGCAGGCTCAAAGGTCTGCTGTAAGGTCTCCTGGCTGATGAAGTCATCGAGTGGGACGATCATCCCTCGCTGGGCCGCCGAGCTGATCTGATATTCTTGCCAGCGGACGATGTCGGGGCCTTCGCCGGGCGGCAGCTCCGCGCTCAAGGCCGTGTTGAGCTTCTCCGTCTTGACCAGTTCGATGTGGATTTCGGGATGTGCGGCGGTGTAGGCTTCTGCCAGAAGGGTGTAGGCTTCCTCATAATCGCCCGGCCAATCGTGCCAGATGGTAATCACTTTTTGCTCGACGGGCAGAGGCGTCGCCGTGGGGGTGAGGGTAGCCGTCGGCGTCGTTTCGGGCGCGGCGACGGGGGAGGTGGCATGACAGGCGGTGATCCCGACGCCGAACGCGAGCAGGACGAGCGGAAGCCGGGCCAGGGCGGGGGGTTTCATGGCGCCTCAGGTTCTTCCAACAGCAGCGCGCGGGCAAAGATGAGGTAGCCAGTGTGGGCGACCATCCGATCCATGGGCCGCAGGCGAGCCGCCACGGCCTTGTAAGAGCGCAGCAGGAGTTCATCCACCTGGACGAAACCGAAAGCGTTGTGGGCCAGCCCCTCGAGCAGCTCCGTGACCTGATTGGTCGTGGGCACCAGTGCGCCGAAGAAACCGCCGCCCTTGAGCGCCGCGTGGACCTGTGGCAGGTAGTCCCACGGCTCGCGCACATCGAGAAAGACCGCGTCGGCGTCGTGCTGATCGAAGCCCGCCGCGATATCGCGTTGCGTGAAGGTGACGTAAGGCTCCAATCCCAGGCGGGTGACGTTGCGCCGCGCCACCTCCAGCATCTCAAGGCGGCTCTCGTAGGTGTAGATGTGTCCCTCCGGCCTGACCATGCGTGCCAGGGCCAGCGTCAGACCGCCGCTGCCGGTGCCGGCTTCGACGACGCGGCTGCCGGGACCGAGGTTCATCTTCATGATGAGATAGCCGATGTCCTTGGGGTAGACGATCTGCGTGGTGCGCTGCACTCCCCGAATCAGTTGCTCCAGCGAGGGGGGCAGCAGCATGTAGGCATAATCGAGGTGCGTTTTCACCACACTGCCCCACAGGCTGCCGATGATCGCGTCGTGATTGATGTAGCCGCGATGCGTCTGGAATTGAGCGCCGGGCTGCATCACGACCAGGAACTCGCGCCGGTCGTGCCCGGAAAGCAGGACTATATCGCCAGGCTGAATGCGTGTCAGATCACGTTCAGAATCCAAGCTGGGCCTCCTCCTCGGAAAATAGAGAGCAGTGAGCCGTGAGTCGAGAGCTGTCGCAGCCTTCGATCATGACTTACAGCTTACAACTCACATTTTCATTTTCATACCTGGACACGTTCCCCCGTTCCTGCGTTATTTCCGCTGCGCCAGCTCGCGCCGCGCGGGTGTTTGCCATTCTTCCAAACTGATTATAATCAAGGTAAGGCATCTGCGCAAACCCGGCTCCAGGCCGGCGTCAGGGCAGCGAGGGGCGGGAGCGCACCCCGTCACACGAGAGAGGGAGGCACGTATGGCCGAGACAGCGGTAAATCGTCTGGCGGTTACAATTGTGGATGGCAGCCAATCACGCCAACTGTTGCAGGCATTGGCTGCAAAAGGCTTTCATGTGACCACGCTGGATGCGGTGGGCGGTTTCCTGCACGATTCACTGGTCACCCTGCTGATCGGGACGGCGGAGGAACAGCTGCAGGAGTTTTTTGCGCTGATCCGCAAATACTGTCCGCGCCGCACCCGCTTCATGCCGATGGGAGTGGAAACGGGCATGACCCCGGGCTATCCCATGATGATTGAAGTCCATGTCGGCGGTGCTTCGGTCTTTGTCGTTCCCGTCGAACACTTTGCGCAGCTGTGAGGTGAGATCATGAAACTGGTTGTCGCGATCGTCAAAGATTCGGATTCGCTGGCCGTGTCGGATGCTCTGATCGAGCACCAATTCCGCGTGACGCGCATCGCCAGCACCGGCGGATTTCTACGGCGGGGGAACGTCACATTGCTGATCGGCGTGGAAGCCGAGCAGGTGCCCCAGGTGTTTACCCTCCTCACGCAACATACTCAGGAACCGGAACCCGGCCAGCATCGCGCCACCGTGTTTGTACTTCCGGCTGAGGATTTCGTTCAGCTGGGATGAAAACCCGGTTCCACTGGCCCTCGGGTACGCCGCACCTGGGGCAGATCACATCCCCATTATTTCGCTGGCAGCGGCAGGCGAAGTTGATCTTAGCCGGCGGACGGTGGAGTGCGCAGCTGGGACCGCGTACCCGGCGTTCCTTGCGCTGGCTGGCGGTGGATGGGGTGCTCGCGAATATCGGCGAGGCCATTTTTGGCGCTTACCAATCCATCTACCTCGCCGCGCTGGGCGCGACGCGCGGGGAGATCGGCCTGCTCAGCTCGCTCATGAATCTGGCATTGCCCGCGGCGATGATTCCCGGCGGCCGGCTGGCGACCAAAGCGCGGCGGCTCAAACCGCTGGTCGTCCTGCCGGGCTTACTGGGCCGGGTGCTGTTGTTGTTGCTCATCCTCCTGCCGTTGTGGCTTTCCCCTGGCCCGACCCTGGTGTTTGTGTCCATTGCGTTGATCGTCGGGCGGTCGCTGATCGCCAATTTGATGTTGCCTGCGTGGACCACGCTGATCAGTGACATCGTGCCTGCCCAATGGCGCGGGCGCTATTTCAGCACCCGCAACATCCTCATGGGCGTGGGGGGGCTTGTGGGATTGCTGCTCGTGGGGCAGCTGATTGATCACCATCCGGGAATCGGTGGCTACCAGCTGGCGCTGACGGTGGCGCTGCTGACGGGGTTGGGCTCGGTCTACGCTTTTGGGCAAATTGAAGAGCCATCGCGTCCGGCAGCAGCGGCCCAGAGTGAAGTCGCCCCTGTGCCGCTGCGACAGCTGCTCCAGGGGCAGGGGCGTTTCGTGGCCTATTGCGTCATCGCGGCGCTGTGGAACCTGACCGTGCAGATTTCCGGCCCCTTTTTCAACATTTTCCTGGCCGAGGAGGCCCATGCGTCGGCGTCGGTCATCGCGCTGACGGCGGCGACCTCCACCCTGGCCTCGTTGCCGGGGCAGCG
>JAAZNO010000058.1 GCA_012798275.1 Chloroflexota bacterium | reverse complement strand
CGCTTCTTCCGCGCCGATACCCTGCTCTCGGATGCGGCGCTGAACTGGAAACGCCTGAGGACAGAGCTCCTGCAGCGCAAAGGCTCCCGCGTGTGAACGGAAAAGCGTGTGAAGGTGTAAACGTGTCCAGATGCCCACGTGTGAAGGTGGAAACGTAAATGGCTCGCTGATTCGCTTTTTCGCTTTTTCGCTGATTCCTTGAACCCATCTCCTACACCGCAATTGAACACCCACGCCGGAGAGATCGTCCAGCTCTCCGGCGCGGAGCTTGTTGGGCTGATGCAAGCCGTCCTGGAGACCGGGGCGCAGTTCCGTTTCCGGGCCAGGGGCATGAGCATGATGCCCTTCATCCATGACCAGGACGTCGTCACCGTCGCGCCGCTGCAGCAACGCGCGGAGGTCGGCGACGTCATCGCCTTCGTACATCCCCAGAATCAAAAACCCATCCTGCACCGCGTCGTCGAGCGCGACGCCCACGGCTACTGGACGCAGGGCGACAACAGCGCCGCCCCCGATGGCTGGATTCCGGCGACGGCCGTCGGCGGCGTGATCGTCGCCGTCGAACGCGAAGGGCGCGCCGTGCGGTTCGGCCTCGGCCCTGAGCGGCGGCTCATCGCGGCGTTCAGTCCCCATCGCCGCCTCTGGCGTCGGTTGAACGCTCTCCTGCATCGCTGGCGCTGAGCAACGGGCGACTTCTCCCCGCACCTGACCCACGCCTCCCCCGGCATCTCACGCCCCAGATCTTTCCCCCTTGTTGTTCCGTCTTCGTCCGTAAGTCATGCCTTAGAATTGACACGCGCCCCAAATCTCAGTACAATGGAGGTCAGACAACTGCAGGCGCATCACACACAGGCGCCCATTCCAACGTAAAGGAGCGGACCATGAAAATATCCATCACGCTGAACGGGGAGAAACGGAGCTTTGAGATTGCCCCCAACGAGACCCTCTTCCATTTGCTGCGCCGCAGCGGCATCCGCAGCGTCAAATTCGGCAGCGAAGACGGCGCGGACGGCTACAGCACCGTCCTGGTGAACGGGCGCCCACGCGCCGCCATCGTCACCCTCGCGGCGCAGGTAGAGGGCGCGGACATCCTCACCGTCGAGGGCTTGAGCGGCCCCCAACAGCGCGGCTGGCGCGGCAGCGCCGCCCTCCATCCCATCCAGCGCGCCTTCGTCGAGACCGGCGCCATCCAGAGCGGCTACGACACGCCCGCGCTCGTCCTGCTCGCCAAAGCCCTGCTCGACCGGAATCCCAACCCCACCGAAGCGGAAGTGCGCGATTGGATCAGCGGCGTTCTCTCCCGTGAGACGGGCTACACCAAACCCGTGCAGGCGATCCTGCGCGCCGCCGCTTACCTGCGCGGCGAAACTCCCCCGCCCCTGGAGGGCGGACCGGGTGAGATGTTTGTCCTGCCCGAAGACCTGCTCCCGCCCGAAGAGCCCGTGGAACCCTACGAAATCAGCGGGTCAGGCGGCGCGGCGACGCGCACCCTCACCACGCCCAAAGTCGTCGTCACCCCGCAGGCAGAAGAATTCAGAGTGGTGGGCAAGCCGCTGCCCAAAGTGGACGCGCTCAAGCTGGTGCAGGGCAAACCCGCCTTCGTCGCCGACTTCGAGCAGCCGGGGATGTTGTACGCCAAAATGCTGCACAGTCCCTACGCTCACGCGCGCATTCGGGAGATGGACACCAGCGCCGCCGAGGCCCTCCCCGGCGTGCACGCCGTCCTCTGCTACAAAAATGTGCCCCGCGTGGTCTTTTCCACCGCCGGGCAATCCTATCCCATTCCGGGGCCGCTGGATTATGTGAGCTTCGACAACAAAGTGCGCTATGTCGGCGACCGGGTCGCCGCCGTCGCCGCCGAGTCCCCGGAAATCGCCGAACAGGCCCTGGAACTCATCAAGGTAGACTACGAGGTGCTGGAACCGGTCCTCGACATGCGGACGGCGTCGGCGGAAGGCGCGCCCGTGATCCACGATCAGGAGGATTACGTGAATTTCGGCGATAGCGAGCCGCAACACAACATCGCCGCGCGCGTCCGGATCCACATCGGGGATGTCGAAGCCGCCCTCGCCGCCTCGGACTTCGTCTTCGAGACCGAAGTCCAGACGCAGAAGATGAAGCACGTCCCGCCGGAACCGTGGGTTTGCCTCACCTACTGGGATGCCGACGACCGCCTCGTCATCCTGACCTCGACGCAGGTGCCGTTCCACGTCCGCCGCATCCTCGCGCCCGTCCTGGGGCTGACCGAGGGGCGCATTCGCGTGATCAAACCCCGCATCGGCGGCGCGTTCGGCAACAAACAGGAGCTCTACGAGGACATCGCCGCGCATCTCACCATCGCCACGGGGCGCCCCGTCCTCTTCGAGCTCACGCGCGAGGAGCAGTTCATCTACACCGTCACCCGCCACCCGATGATCGTGCGTTATCGCCTCGGCGTGAACCAGGATGGGACGATGACAGCGCAGGACATGTACGCCCTGAGCGACACTGGCGCTTACGGCGGGCACGGGCTCACTGTGCTGGGCAACACGGGACACAAGACGCTGCCCCTCTACAACACCCCCGCCGTCCGCTTCCACGGCGACACCGTGTACACGACCACGCCGCGTTCCGGCGCCTATCGCGGGTATGGCGTGACGCAGGGCGTCGTCGCCACGGAAACGCTCATCACGCAGGTGGCGAAAACGCTCCACATGGATCCGCTGGAATTCCGGCTCAAGAACCTCATCGAGCCGAACACCGAGAACATCATGAGCAAGGTCTGGAGCGAGGGCCGCGAGGCGAAGGGCGAGATGATCGTCACCAACGCGCTGCGCGAGGCCGCCGCACAGGGCGCCGCCGCCATCGGCTGGTCCGAGAAATACGGCAATCCCGCATGGCACACGGTGCCCGGCAAACCTCACCTGCGGCGGGGCATCGGCGTCGCCTTCCTCATGCAGGGATCGGGAATCCCCAACCTCGATATGGCCGCTGCGAGCATCAAGATGAACGATGACGGCAGCTTCAACGTCCACGTCGGCGCCACCGACCTGGGGACCGGCTCGGACACCGTCCTGGGGCAGATCGCCGCGGAGGTGCTCGGCTGCACGCTCGACGCGCTGATCATCACCTCGTCCGACACCGACTTCACGCCCTTCGACAAGGGGGCGTACGCCTCCAGCACCACCTACATCAGCGGCGGGGCGATAGCGCGGGCGGCGCAGCAAGTCGCCGCGCAGATCAAGGCCGTCGCCGCAGAGATGCTCGGCGTGGAGCCGGAGGAGATCATCCTGCGCGACAATCACGCCTTCGTGCGCTCGGATGTCGAGAGCGGCGCCCCCTTCACCTACGCCCTCACCTTCCGTGAGATCGCCTTGCAGGCGCTGCACAAGGAAAATCAGCACCAGATCATGGGGCAGGCGTCGTTCGTCAGCCCGGTCAGCCCGCCGCCCTTCGCCGCCCAATTCGCCGAGGTGACGGTAGACATCGAGACGGGCCAGGTCACCTGCGATCGGCTGCTCATCGCGCTGGATTCCGGGCAGATCGTGAACCCGCTCACCGCCAGCGGGCAGGCAGAGGGCGGCATGTTGCAAGCGCTGGGCTATGGGTTGACGGAAGAGCTCGCCTTCGATGACCAGGGCCGCATCCTCAACCCGCACCTCGACGCCTACCGCGTCTTCCGCGCCGATGAAGCGCCGCCGCTGGAGACTATCTTCGTGGAGACCTTCGAACCCAGCCATCCCATGGGGGTCAAATCGGTGTCGGAGATCGTGGTCAACGGCTCGGCGCCGGCCGTCATCAACGCCGTGTACGACGCCACGGACGTGCTGATCAAGCAGACGCCGCTCACGCCCGAACGGGTCTGGCGCGCGCTGCAGGCCGCAAAGGCGGGGCAAGGTGCAGGGTAAGGGGTGAAGAGTCACGGAGGGATGAGCAGACTTTTCAAGAATACGCCATGTGCTGGCATATACCATCCAAAAATGATCGCAAACGAAAAATGTACGGTAACTATTTCTTGAGGAGGTAACGTTATGGAAGAGTATCCGATTCTACCCGACGCTCAGCCTTTTTTCTTTGAGGGCAACGCCATCGGCGTGCTGGTCTCTCACGGCTTCACCGGCACGACCCAGAGTATGCGCTTTCTGGGGGAGACGTTGGCCCGCGAGGGCGGCTTCACCGTCAT
>JAAZNO010000433.1 GCA_012798275.1 Chloroflexota bacterium | reverse complement strand
TCGCTGCGCCGGGCGTGTCGCCGTGAACGCAGAGGGTGTTCACGCGGAGGGGGATCACGGTACCTTCGATAGTTTCGACTTCCCCCTGCGTGATCATGCGGACGGCGCGCGCTGTCGCGAGCTCGGGGTCGTGGATCACTGCGCCGGGGCGTTGGCGCGGCGCGAGGGTGCCGTCTGCCAGATAGGCGCGGTCGGCGAAGCCTTCCAGCGCGACGCGCAACCCGTTTCCCCGCGCGGCGAGCCGCAGCGCCGCTTCAGGGAGCGTGACGACGATGAGTGTCGGATCAAAGCTAGCGACGGCGCGGGCGATGGCGGCGGCGATCTCGCGATCGGCGACGGCTTGATTGTAGAGCGCGCCGTGGGGTTTGACATGCGTCAGATGAGCGCCGGCCGCCTGCGTGAAGCCGGCGAGCGCCCCCAGCTGGTAGATGAGGAAGGCTTCCAGTTCGGCCGGTTGCAGGTCCATGGCGCGTCTGCCGAAGCCCTGCAGATCGGGGTAGCCCGGATGGGCGCCGATGGCGACGCCGCGACGTGCGGCCAGCGTGACCGTCTCGCGCATGACCGGCGGATCGCCGGCGTGCAGGCCGCAGGCGATGTTGGCGGAGGTGACGATCTCGAGCATGGCGGCGTCATCTCCGAGGCGATACTGCCCGAAGCTCTCGCCCAGGTCACAGTTGAGGTCAATCTTCATCGCGTTTCCCTTTCCTGCGTGGCGTGTGGCACTATGGGAGGGCCCTCTCGAGCCTGACTTCCGCGCTTGTTCGCACCGGGGTTATTTTCGCCCAAACGACCGCGAACGCAAGTCTGCTCCTTCGTGGCTATCATTCGTCGGTTGACATTTTCACGGGCAGGCGTATAATCATTGATGTTTGAGACCATTGAGGAGCAGCACTGTGATGAAGGAAATCATCTATCTCATGACCCGGATGAACCGCGTTTTCGGGAACGTCGGTGATTCACCTTGTCGCAGTGCGCCTTTCGGCAGGTTGACATAAAGTGAGTGTCATAAGGCCGTGGGTCACTGCGAAACCCACGGCCTTTTTTATTCTCGTCATCCCTCTTGGAGGCCGTGGGACTCGTTCCACGGCCTTTTTTGTCCTATACCAGCGGTTGACGGAGGCACATCATGAAAACAAGCGAGCGTGACATGGCATTTTCGGACATCCCGGCATCTTTTAGCGTGCGCCCCGCGACGTTTGACGACGCGGTCGTCGTCACGGAGCTGCTTTGCCGTTGTTCGTTGGAGGAAATTGGGCGCCCTGAATTCGAGGTGGAGGAGCTGCGCCATGACTGGCAATCTCCCGGCTTCGACCTGGCACAGGATACCCGGGTGGTCTTTGCCCCTGAGGGAAGCCCCGTGGGCTATATCGAGTCGTGGGCGACCGCGCCGTATGTCCGTCTGTACTGTTGGGGACGGGTGGAGCCGCAGTATCGCGGGTGGGGACTCGGGACCTCTTTGTTGCGGTGGGCGGAGGCCCGGGCGCGCGAGCAGCTCTTGCTGGCGCCAGAAGGGGCGCAGGTGACGCTGACGCAGGGGACGCACGTTACCGATCGGCGAGGGCGAGCGTTGTTGGAAACACAGGGCTTCGCGCCGACGCGCTACTTCTTGCGGATGGCGATGGAGCTGGAGAGCCCCGTACCGGAGCCAGTGTTGCCGGAGGGGATCGTGATTCGCCCCTTTGTGCCGGGGATGGAGGAGCGTGCGCTGATTCAAGCGGTCGGCGCGGCGTTCAAGGATCATTGGGGTCATGTGGAGCGCCCTGAGGAAGAGGAGTTCCGTCAGTGGCAGCACCGGATGGATGACCCGGAGTTTGATCCGTCGTTGTGGTTT
>JAAZNO010000432.1 GCA_012798275.1 Chloroflexota bacterium | reverse complement strand
TTCAACAATCGCCAGGAAACCTTGCGTTTTTTAGCCCATGGCTGAACAGTTACCAAGAATGAAAATGTGAGTCGTGAGCAGCGACGGCGACGGCTCACCGCTTCGACACGAGCCAACTGCGCTGAAGCGCGTTGTTTGAAGACGTAGCAGCCCCGGGGTAAGGAATTTCTGATCTGATTCGTGAAATTCGTGCCCATTCGGGGCCATTTTCGAAGGAGGGATCCATGCAGACTCATAGCAAACGCGCGTTGGTGCTTTCTGGCGGAGGAGGGCGTGGCGCCTATCACCTCGGGGTCCTGACGTACCTCGAAAGCCACGGCTGGCGCCCGGACGTCATCATCGGCACTTCCATCGGTGCCGTCAACGGCGCGACGCTCGGCTCAGGGATTCCGGTATCGGCCCTGCGTGAGCGCTGGCTGGACCTCACGACCGGGGATGTCCAGAAGATGCGCGCCGACGACGTTTATATTGACAATCTCGTCCGCAGCGGCGACCACGTTTTCGACACCGCGCCGCTGCTTGCCACGCTCAAGGGATACAGCGAGAAATGGTTGGGAAAACCGTGGATCATTCCGGAGATTCTCAACAGCGCCGAGAGCCGCTACGAGGTATGGATCACGGCGGTGGAGCTCGAAACCAGACGCCTCGTCTACTTCAACAACCGCGAGCCGGACGGCATCACCCCTGAAAAAGTTCAGGCGAGCTGCAGCATCCCCCTGTGGTACGAGCCCACCGTCCTCGACGGCCGCGCCTACGTAGATGGCGGCGTCATCGCCAACACGCCCTTTCGCAAGGCGCTGGAATTGGGGGCGACGGAAATCGTGACGGTGTTGATGGCGCCCCTTCCCAATCGAACGGGTCCTGCCCACCAGGTCGCCGCCCCGCCGCTGCCCGGCGACGAGCTGCTCGCTATCCCCCAACGGCTCTGGAGCACCTTCGAGCCGACCCTGGACATGCTGCTCACCGAGATTGTGTGGAACGACTACCGCCTCTTCGAGATGCAGCGCCGCGCGGGGGAATTTCCGGAGCTCCAATGGTTCCGGTGCGTCGCGCCCGTCGCCCCTCTGCCGATAGGCCTGATGACGACGTATAACCGCACCTATCACATTCGCCTGTTCCGCCAGGCGGAAGAGGACGCGCGCGCCGTATTGGACGATCTCTTCCAGGCAGAAGGAACCCAGTAGGCCGGTCAGGGGAACTGTCCTGCAAAACCGTGCGGTTCTCTCAGAACAGCGCCTGGATCAGGCCCTGCAGCACCATCTGCACCAGGCTCAACAACAACACCGCCACCACGGGTGAAAAATCCAGGCCGCCCCAGCGCGGCAGGAAGCGGCGGATGGGCGCCAGCACCGGCTCGGTGATCCGCCACAGGAAACGCCAAAGCCCTTGCGCACGCGGAATGCGAATCCAATCCAGCACCACCCGCACCAGCAAGGCCAGGCTGTAGAGCTGAAACAGCCATCCCAGCACGCCGTTGATCCAGCGCGCCGGGTCGGCGGCGGGATGCAGCACCCACAACGGCGGCGAGGCAATCGCCAACAACGCCCGCACCACCACCGCTTCGACCAGCCACAGGAGCAAGAAAGTCACCACGGGGGCGAAATCCAGATACCCCCGTCCTCCCCCACCCCCAAGCCAGCGCCGCACCGGCAGCACGAGCGGCTCGGTGATTGTCGTGAAAAATCGCAGGAACGGATTTTGCGGCGCGACCTTGAACCAGGGCAACAAAACCCGCAGCAACAACGCCAGTGAGAACAGCCCAAACAGGGCCTCAAGCACCCGAATCAGAATCGCGATCATCATACCTGCTCCATCTGGAAAATAGCGCGCCCAATCCGCACCAGGGTCGCGCCTTCTTCAATAGCGACCTCGAAATCATCCGTCATTCCCATGGAAAGCTGCGTCCACGGTTGTTGCGGGAAACGCTCCCGCAGGGCCTCGCGCAGCCGGCGCAGCGAGGCGAAGACCGGACGGATCGTTTCCGGATCCTCGACAAGCGGAGCCATCGTCATCAGGCCCTCCACGTGCACCCCCGGCAACGCCAGCAGCGCCGCCGCCTCAGCAAAGAAACGCGCGCGCACGGCCGCGTCGCCCTCCCAGTCGTGAAGCGCATAGCCCGCCTTGCTCGCCTCGCCGGAAATATTGCACTCCAACAACACCGGCAACACGCGCCCGGCAGCCACGGCGTCGCGGCTCAGCCGCTCCGCGAGCGCCAACCGATCCACAGAATGCACCCAATCAAAATGAGCGACGACGAGGCCCGTCTTGCGTCGCTGCACTGTGCCGATCATGTGCCAGGTCGGACGTTCGCCGTGCAGCAGCGCTTCCACCTGAGGGATCTTCTCCGCACCGACCTCAGGCCGATTCTCACCGAAGTCGCGCTGCCCGCATTCCCACACCTCCACGATCGCCTCGGGGCCGCAAGTCTTGGTCACCGCCACGAGACGAACCCCCGCCGGATCGCGACCCCCTCGCAGCGCCGCTTCCGCCATCCGCGCCCGCACCCACTCCAAATTGCCCCGAATCGTCATGGCGTTGGGCTCCTCCTTCGAAAATAGAGAGCTGTCGTAGTCACGACTCACATGGTAACTGTTCAGCTATTGCTAAAAAACGCAAGGTTTCCTGGCGACTGCTAAAGATTGAGAATTAACTTTTGCCCCCTGACCCCTTCCCCCCGCGCGCGGGGGGAAGGGGAACTTTTTTTGTGGGGTTTTGCAGGCGGGCTACGCTCGCCTGCAAAACCCCTTATTTTTCTCCCCCCCAACGGCGCAGGCGCCGTTGGGGGGGCTGGGGGAGGGGCAAAAGCTACAGCTCACAAAGGTTCATCCATTGCCATCGAGCTACCTGACGCCAGACTGAACTCCTCGGAAAATAAAGATCAGTGGGCCGTGAGTCGAGAGCTGTCGCAGACTTCGATCACGACTCACAGCCCACAACTCACATTTTCATCCACGGTGATACGCCGCAGGAACATGTCAACTCCTCAGAAAATAGAGATCAGTGAGTCGTGAATAGAGAGCTGTCGCGGGCTTCAATCACGACTCACAGCTCACATTTTCGTCATCGAATGAATTCAAGTCTGATACGTCCTCAAACAACGCGCTTCAGCGCGGTTGGCCCCTGTCAGGCTGGGGATTTCATCCCCAGCCGAGCCGAGAGCCGTCGCACGCTTTACTCACCATTCACAGCTCACGCCTCATGCCTCATTCACCTGCCG
>JAAZNO010000431.1 GCA_012798275.1 Chloroflexota bacterium | reverse complement strand
TTCGAGAGACGCCGTTGCTGGAGCGATATTGGCGATAGGCCAGGGGCAGCGGCGTCTTTTCGTTTTCCAAAGCTGCGGACTTCTGTGCTCTTTGCGGTCAGGTCGGTTTGAGTGAGTCTGCGAGCGTTGCACGCAGCGTGCATGCGAAGGCGCGAGCGCGCCCGGCTGCATCTCCGACGTAGGTCGAGGCGTCCAGTGCGGCGCGGATGGCCTCTGCTGTCAGGAAGCGTCGCAATTCGGGATGTGCGGCCAGCAGTTCCTCCAGGGGATTTTCCCGGCCTGCCTCGATCTCGCTCCATGCCTGCAATGCGGCTTCACGCAACATCCCATGCATCACCTGCCGATCGGCCCCCGCTTTCACCAGCTGCATCAACAGCGGCTCGATGCCGGCAAAAGGCCCATACTGCGCCAACGTGCGGGCGATGGCGCGCTCGTTCACCCGTAGGCCGCGGATGAGTGTGGTGGCGCTGCGCAGGAGCTCCTCAGCGGTGAGGAACGCTTCTGGTAACACGATGCGGCGATTGGCGGAATCATCGAGCGTGCGTTCCAGCAGGGAAAGCGCCGTGTTGTCCCAGGCAACGCGCGGCAGCTGCGCCAGGTAACGCGCCAGGCTGTTCAGTTTCTCCGCTTCGACGGGATTGCGCTTGAAGGGCATGGCCGATGAGCCGATTTGCTTTTCCCCGAAGGGCTCGGCCCATTCCCCCAGGACGGGCATCTGCAGCACGCGCAGATCCATCGCCAGCCGATAGAGCGTGCTGCCCAATCCGGCGAGCTGACTGAGGACGAGCCAGTCCTGGCGACGGGGGTAAGTCTGATTGGTGAGGGGCCAGGCAGGCAGATCGAGTTCCGCCATCACCTCGGCCTCAAAAGCGGCGGGGGAGGTGCGCCCTTCCAGCAGCAGCGCATACGACGCCGACGTCCCGACCGCGCCTTTGAAGCCCTTGCCGCGCCACGCGGCGCGAATTCGCCGCAGGTCTTCCCGGTCCTCCAGCAGATCCTGGGCGTAGAGGGCGAGCCGATAGCCCAGCGTGGTCGGTTCTGCGGGCTGGAGGTGGGTGTACCCGATGCAGACGGTATCGGCCCACCGTTCGATTTGGTCGGCAAAGGCCGCGAGCAGGGCGTCGAGCCGGGCGAGGAGCAGATCCAGCGCCTGGCGCACCTGCAGCGCGGAGGCGTTGTCTTTGACGTCCATGGAGGTCGCCCCCAGGTGGATGATGCCGCCGCCGATCGGGCACTGGCTGGCGAAAACGGTGACTTCTGCCATCACGTCGTGACGCACCTCGGCCTCGACTGCCCGCGAGCGGTCGAAGTCCACTTCCTCCGCGTGTGCTTCGAGATCGGCCAGCTGCTCAGCGCTCACCAGGCCGTAGCGATTTTGGACGCGCGCGAGGGCCACCCAGATGCGGCGCCACAGGCAGCGCGTCGTCTGCTCACTCCAAATCTCGCGCATTTCCGGCGAGCCATAACGCCAGGTAAAGGGGGTCAGATAGGGATCCGGGTTGTCCATAAGCGCTCCTTCAAAAATGGCCCCGAATGGGCACGAATTTCACGAATCAGATCAGAAATTCCTTACCCCCGGGGCTGCTACGTCCTCAAACACCGCGCTTCAGCGCGGTGGGCTCGTGTCAGGCTGGGGATTCCATCCCCAGCCGCAGCGGTGAGCTGTTGCAGCCTCTGCTCACGGGCTATGGTTCACAGGGTAACTGTTCAGCCACTGACTGAAAAACGGAAGATTCCCTGGCGACTGTTGAAGATTGAGAATCAACTTTTGCCCCCTATCCCCTGGCCCCTAGTATAGGGAATAAGGTAGTCAAAAACAGCGAAACGGGGTATCCTAGTGGGAGCAGTCCAATCACATCACAGGAGGATACCATGTCTCAAAGAACTTT
>JAAZNO010000057.1 GCA_012798275.1 Chloroflexota bacterium | reverse complement strand
TCCGTAACGCTGGGTGGATAAGGAAGCAGCTCGGTGCGTAAAATCATCCTGCGCGAAAAACGCAAAATACCGCCGTTCAACGAGCCCGCGCGCGATCTGAGCGTGCTGTGTAAGCCGTTGTGGCTTCATCAACGGGACATCCTGGTACCCTACACGACCGAAGAGTTGGAGGTGGATTCTCTTTCCGAGATCGGGCATGACCGCGTCGAGACGCTCGTGTACCGTGAGAATCTTTATTTCGATCAGCCCTTCATTGACGAATTTATCGTGCAGGCGCGTAGCCTGGGGAAAGCCTGTCAGGTGGCCTTCGAGCTGGATGACCCCGCCATTTCGCAACATGCGATCTATTTGCAGCGGGGCATTCGGCGTCAGGGCAACGTGTATGTGGCGGACTTGTGGTATTATCCCTACGGCATCGAGCCGGTGGTGCGCCCGCTGGTGATGCACACCGAGCCGCGAGAAGCGGGATACTACCATGTGCCGACTCACATGTCCAACGTCTACGGCGATTTGGTGTATCAGCTGCCTACCAAGGCGTTCCTTTCTATCGAGCATTGGATCCACATCCTTTTTGCCAACGTCATGTTTGGCATTTTTTCCATTGGGGCGCGTTTCGAGCGCTCTCTGGAAAAGGACTTGGGGCTGAACCTGCGCTTGTTGTGGCAGGCGATGCTCGAGCGCCGGCAACTGCTGGGGAGCTCTGCCCTGGTGCAGGTGGGTAAGAATTGTCAGATTGATCCTACGGCAATCATCCAGGGGCCGACGATCATCGGTAACAACGTCACGATTGGGGCGGGAGCCATGATCGCCAACTGCGTGTTGGGTGACAATGTGAATATCTCTCACGGGTGTCAGATGCTGTTGAGCGTCGTCGGCGACGGGACGTTCCTGCCTTTTCGCGCCTCGCTGTTCGAGACGGTGCTGATGGAAGATTGCATGGTGGCGCAGAATACCTGCTTGCAGATGTGCGTCGTGGGACGGGAGACGTTCATCGGCGCGGGCAACACCTTCACCGATTTCAACCTGGTCCCAACTATTCCCATTCGATCGCACTTCGGCGGACGCCTGGAAAACACCGGCCTGTCGGTGATCGGTTCGGCGGTAGGACATCATGTCCGCATTGGCTCGGGGATGGTCATCTTCCCGGCGCGGATGATTGAGTCCGATGTGATCCTGTTTGCCTCGCCTGAACGCCGGGTCATTGATCGGAATATTACTTACGAGGACAGCGATCACTGGAAGCTGCCGAATCCGGAGATCGCACATCCAAGATTGTATCCTCGTTAAAACACGAAAAATTTATGGATGCGTTTGCCTTTATCATTCATCCGCTGTCGGCCAAACGCGATGTGGCACGCAAGTATCCCCTGCTGGGGCGGATGTTGCCTGAGCCGGTGATTGATTTTGCCTCGCGTTTTTGGCCGCCGGTGTACATCTCCCATGTCACGGGGGTGCGCTCGGCGGCGACGGGCAAAGAGATCGAGGGGTGGCTGCTCGCCGTGCCCTACACCGTGCAGCGGATGTTGCAGCTGCCGCCGACGGAGGTGTACCGTAAAATCATCGCTGCGGGACGGATGGCGGAGCGCTTGGGGGCGCAAATCCTGGGGTTAGGGGCTTACACCTCGGTCGTGGGAGATGGCGGGGTGACGATCGCCCGCGCTCTGGATCTGGCCGTCACTTCCGGCGACAGCTACACCGCGGCGCTGGCCATTCGCGCGACCCGTGAGGCGGTGCGGCGGATGGAGTACGATCCCGCCGCCGTGACCCTGGCGGTAGTCGGCGCGGCCGGGGCTATCGGTAGCATCGTGACGCAAAGTCTGGCGCGTGAATTCGGCTCGGTGCTGTTGGTCGGACGTGAGTTGCGACACCTGGAGCCCCTCGGCGAGCGACTGCGGGCCGGCGGGGCGCCTGAGGTGCGGCTTTCTACAGAAGTCGCCGATATTCAACAGGCGGAAGTGGTGATCACCGTGACCAGCGCGGGGGGGAACCTGGTGCGTCCGGAGCACTTGCGTCGCGGAGCGGTGGTCTGTGATGTTTCGCGTCCGAGGGACGTCTCCTGGCAGGTGGCGCAGGCGCGAGATGACGTGCTTGTCTTCGATGGCGGATTGGCGGAAGTGCCCGGTGCGGTAGATTTCGGCTTCGATTATGGGCTGCCGCCGACGTTGACCTTTGGATGTATGGCAGAGACCATGACCCTGGCGCTGGAAGGGCGCTTCGAGGACTATTCTTTGGGCAAAGACTTAACGCTTGAGCAGATGGAGGACATAGACGCCGTGGCGGAAAAGCACGGCTTCCGCCTGGCGGCTCTGCGCAGTTTCGAGCAGGTGCTGCCTGACGCGACCATCGCGCGCGTCAAGGCCCAAGCGCGAGCAACCTGAGGTCACAAAGGCACCCCCGACCCACTGTGGATTCGCGGGGCAGGAGGTAGGACATGAGTGAAGGCCGTATTCTGGTAGTGGAAGACGATCCCGACATCTCCAACATGTTACAGCTGTATTTCAGATCCCTGGAGTACGAAGTGCATGTTGCGCCGCGGGGACAGGATGCGCTGGAGGCGACGCGACAGTTGCTCCCCAATGTAATCGTCCTGGACATCATGCTTCCCGACATTGACGGGTATGAAGTCTGCCGGCAGCTGCGTACCAACCTGCGTACCAGTCATATCCCCATTCTTTTCCTCACGCAGAAAGACGAACGCAGCGACAAAATCCACGGCCTGGAGTTGGGTGCCGATGACTACATCACCAAGCCCTTCGACGTGGAAGAGCTGCGGTTGCGCGTGCGGAACACCATCAAGCGCGCCGAGATCGAGAGTCTGACGAGCCCGACGACCGGCCTGCCGAGCGGCCGGCTGATCGAGCAACAATTGCGGCAGCTGCTGCGCCTGGCGGATTGGGGCATCCTCTACATCGGCATTCCGGGGCTGGACGCCTTTAACGAGGTGTATGGCTTCGTGGCCGGCGAGGAGGTGTTACGCTTCACAGCGCTGGTGCTCAATGAGGCCGTGGAGCGTCTCGGCTATCCGGAGGATTTCATCGGTCATATCGGAGGCGATAACTTCATTGTCATTACCCGCAAAGCGATCATGCCGCAGCTCAAAGAGGACCTCGAACGGCGCTTCGAGGAGAATGTGGGAACGCACTACGACTTCATGACCCGAATGCAGGGATACCTGGTGGTGCATGACAGCAAGGGTGAGGAAAAGCATGTGCCCTTGATGCACCTGCAGATCGGCATGCTTTCAGCCGACGAGGGCCCTTTCACTGACATCCGTGAGGTGACGGAGGCGGCAGCCGAGGCGCGCCGACGGGCGCGGAAATCTTAAGTCCGTGGACTTTTTTTGCAATATTTCCCTATTGGGACGTAAAAATTGTTTGGGGTTGATGGGAAAAGATGCGTGAGCGGTTGACTTCTTTCCAGCCTGGATGGGGCGCGGTGTTGCTGAGCAGCGCGCTGGCGTTGCTGCTGCTGTATAGCGGCGCGCTGCCCGTGGGGCTGTACCTGTTGATCCTGCCGGCGGTGTTGGGGGGCCTGCAGGGGCGACGGCGTGTCTGGCTGACGGCCCTCATTTTATTCGCGCTGGCGGTGTTGGCCGTGTGGCGCACGCCGACGCTGTGGTTGCATTGGGCCGTGGCGGCCTTTTTAGCGGGTGCCGGGGCTACGCTGGCGTCGGCATGGCAAGCGCAGGCCCGGCGCGCCCAGGCGGCGGAGCAGGAAGTCGCGCGGCGCGTTGCCTCGGAAGCCGCCTTGCGGCGCATCACCCAGGAGATCGCCAGCACGCTGGAACTGGGGCGGATTCTCCAATTGGTGCTGGAAGAAGCGCGGCGGTTCACTCACGCGGATGCGGGGATGGTCTGGCTCTGGCGCGACGAGCTCCCTACCCTGGCGCTGGCACAGGGCTATCCGGAGGCCACCTCCGCCGCTTACGAGGAGCTACTGGCCCATGCTGAGACCGACCCTTCGCTGGTGGCTTTCATGCGGCAGCCAGTCACTCGCTACATTCCCAATCTCGCCGAGCTGCACCCGACGCCGGCATACCAGGCCGGGATGCAGACTGAATTGTGGTCGCCCGTCTTTTATGAGGGGCAGCTGGCAGCGGCCATCGTGCTGCACTGCCGCCAACCGCAGGCGTTGAATCCGGCGGCGATTGATTTCATGGACGGGCTGGCGGCGGAAACGGCGCTGGCGGTGGGAAACGATCGGCGCTATCAGGAGCAACTGCTGCGGGGCAACTTTGTGCGGGAACGCGCCGAGCAGATGCGCTTGTTGTTGGAAGCCACGCGGACGATGCGTTCCGATCGCCCCCTCGAAGAGACCCTGTTGGACATGGCGTATGCCACGCAAGAAGCGGTCGGCTATGAGATTGTGCTCATCAGCGTGATTGAGGGGCAGATGGTGCGGCGCGTCGCCGGGGCGGGGATGCCCCTGGTGGATTTGGAGCGCCTCAAGCAGGTGCGCCGCCCCTGGTCGCAGATCGCGCGCTTGCTGCAAGAGCAATTCCGCATCGGCAACTGCTATTACATTCCGGCTGAACAGCAACACATCTGGCGTGGGGAACTGGACGTGTTTGAGGTGGAGGTGGCCGTGCCTGAGGCTCGCCGCCCCGGCATGTGGCATCCGCAGGACCTGTTGCTGGTCCCGCTGTATGGCCCGCAGGGCGATGCCGTCGGCTATTTGTCGGTGGACGAGCCTCTGGACGGACGGGCGCCGACGCGGGCCTCCCTGGAAGTCCTGGAGCTGTTCGCGGCGCAGATTGGGGTGGTCATCGCCAACAACCGGTTGGTGGAAAACCTGCGGCTGCAGCTGAACACCCTGATGTTGCTCAACGAACTGAGCCGCTCGATCACGACCAAACTCGACCTCTCGCTGGTCCTCAACACGGTGGCGCAAGCGGTCACCAATTTGTTGGGCTATGATTATGCGACGGTGTACCTGCAAGCTCGGGGTCAGACGGCGCTGACGCCGCGCGCGTCCTCGGGGTATGATCTGAGTTTGTTGGGCGAGGGGCTGCAGGTGGAACCGGGGGCAGGGCTGGTGGGCGCCGTCGTGGAATCCGGCATGCCGTTGGCGTTGGATGACGTGCGCAGCGAGCCGCGCTTCACGCCGGGGGCGTTGCCGGTGGGGTCGGCGTTGCTTGTGCCGTTGCAGGTCGCCGGGCGCACGGTGGGAGTGCTCAGCGCGGAACGCCGCGAGGCCGGGATCATCGAGCCGCTGCAGGTGGCGACGTTGACGATGCTCGCCGACCAGATCTCGGTGGCGGTGGAAAATGCGCAGCTCTTCGAGGAGGTCAAGAACTTCTCGGCGGAGCTGGAACGGCGAGTGGAAGAGCGCACGGCGGAGCTGGCCGAAGCTCTGAATAGCCTGCGCACTGAGCGTGACCGCTCGACGATCCTGTATGAAATTGCCTCCGGCCTGGTGGCCAGCCTCGATATTGATCGGGTGTTACACAAAACGGTCTCGATGCTCAAAGACGCGGTGCACGCCGAGCGGGCGACCGTGTTGTTGCTGGATCAGAACACGGGCCATTTGCAGCAGCGGGCCTCAGTCGGGGGCGGTAAATCTGTCCCGCCAGGGGGTGTGCGAGCGCCTTACAAGCGCAACGAGGGCCTGGTGGGGTGGGTGCTCACGAACCGGCAATCGGCGATGGTGCCCGACGTGCGTCTCGATGCGCGCTGGATTCCCATCGAGGACGACACGCGCTCGGTGCTTGCGGTACCGATCACGGCTGGCGATGAAACCGTCGGCGTGATCTTTCTGCATTCGCCCGAGGTGGACGCCTTTGACACTGGGGATCAGCGGCTGGTGGAAGCCGCCGCGGTGCAGGTCGGTCATGCACTCAACAACGCGGAGCTGTATCGTTTGATCCGCGAGCAGGCGGAGCGGGTAGGCTCGATGCTGCGCACCCAGCAGAACGAAGCCGCTCGCAGTCAGGCCATTCTCGAAGGCATCGCCGACGGCGTGCTGGTGGCAGACGCTCGCGGCAAGATCATCCTCTTCAATGCGGCGGCGGAGCGCATCCTCACGCTGAATCGCGCGCAGGCAATGGGACGTTCGCTGAGTGAGGTGTTGGGGCTCTACGGCGACAAAGTGCGCGGCTGGCTGGAGCAGATCGCGGTGTGGGAGGCGGAACCGGGCAGCTACCAGAGCGGTGATTTCCTCTCGGAACGGTTGGAACTGGGGCGGCAAGTCGTGAGTATGCATTTATCGCCGGTCATCTCGCCGATCCGCGAGTTTCTGGGGGTCGTGGCGGCCTTCCGCGACATCACGGCGGAGGTGGAGGCCGACCGCGCCAAGAGCGAGTTTGTCTCCACGGTTTCGCATGAGTTGCGCACGCCGATGACCTCGGTGAAGGGATATGTGGATCTGCTGTTGATGGGGGCTACCGGCCCGCTCACCGACATGCAGGTGCAATTCCTGAACATCATTCGCAACAACACCGACCGGTTGACGAGCCTGGTGAACGATTTGCTGGATATGTCGCGTATTGAGGGCGGCAAGGTGGAGCTTCATTGTCAGCCGGTAGACATGGCGGAGCTGATTCGGCAGGTGGCGGTCACACTCACGCCCAAGATTGAAGAGAAGGGGCTGCAGATCCGCACCGTTCTGCCGGAGGGCCTGCCGTTGGCTTACGGGGATCCCGATCGGATGGTGCAAATTCTCACCAACTTGGTGGGAAACGCCTTCAAATACACGCCGCTGGGCGGCGAGATCGCCATCTATGCTTATGTCCGGGAGGAGATGTTCCATATCGCCGTAGCCGATACGGGCATTGGCATCTCGCCAGAGGATCAAAGCCGGATTTTCTCACGCTTCTATCGTGTGGATAACCCGCTGGTGTCGGAGGCGGGCGGCACGGGTCTGGGGTTGGCGATCACGGCCTCGCTGGTGCAGATGCACGGCGGTCAGATTGCAGTGGAAAGTGAGCCGGGAGAGGGCAGTATTTTCACCGTGACGTTCCCGCTGGTGGAAGGGGAAGCGACGGCGCCGGTGGGGCATCCGCCCGCTGGATTGGGAGCCAATGCCGTGGCCACGGTTCTCGTCGTCGAAGATGACCCCGAAGTCGCTGAGATGTTGCGGCTGACGTTGGAACACGAGGGGCATCGGGTTGTGGTGGCCGCCTCGGGGGAAGCGGCGTTGCGCCTGGCGCGTCAGGAACAGCCGGATTTGATCTCGCTGGATATCCGCCTCCCCGATCTGGACGGTTTTGAGGTGTTGCAGCTCCTCAAACGCAACCCCGACACGGCGTCCATCCCGGTGGTGATTGTCTCAGTGGTTTTTGATCAGGATCGCGGGCTGCGATTGGGAGCGGTGGATTATTTCACCAAGCCGGTGGATGAAGCCCGGTTGTTGCAGGTCGTGAATCGGGTATTGGCCGGCAAAGGCACGGTCCTGGTAGTAGATGACGATCGGGACACCCTGACTTTGCTGCGGACGGCCTTGCGGGCGCAGGGCTTGCAGGTGCGGACGGTGACCCGCGGTGAGCGGGCGTTGCGGATGGCTCAGGAGCAGCCACCCTCCCTGATTTTGCTGGATTTGAAGTTGCCGGGCATGGATGGCTATGAGGTGCTCCAACAATTGAAGCGCCATCCCGCTACGGCCAACATCCCCGTCGTGGTGATGACGGGTTTTGCCGAACCGGGGAATGGGAGCGCATCGGCGATGAAAGCGCTGGGGGCAACACGTTTTGTCACGAAGCCTTTCTCGATGGAGGAGTTGGGAGAGGAGATTTCCCGCCTGGTAGAAAGTGCTGACGGGAACAAGGAGTGATGGATGGTCAAGATCCTCGTAGCCGAAGATGAACGTGATATTCGCGAGCTGATTGCCTTCACCCTACGCTTTGCCGGTTTCGAGGTGGAACTGGCGGCCAACGGGGCCGAGGCGGTGGAAAGGGCGCCGCAGGTCAGGCCGGATCTCATCTTGATGGATGTGCGGATGCCGCGCATGACCGGCTATCAGGCCTGCGCCGCGTTGATGCAGATACCGGAGATGCAATCTACGCCGGTGGTGTTCCTTTCGGCCAAGGGCCAGGAAAGCGAAATTCAAGAAGGGCTCAGCGTCGGGGCGGCGCAGTATATTCTCAAGCCCTTTGCGCCTGATGAGCTGATCAAACAAGTGAAGCAGATTCTGCAGCAGTACGGGAAAGCCTGAACTTGCGGAGCGTGAACGGATGAGTGCCGTCATTCTGGAAAGCAGCCTTGCCCACTACGAGGCTTTGGGCCGCGGAAAACCGCTGCTTTTCCTGCACGGCTGGCTCGGTTCCTGGCGTTACTGGGTGCCGACGATGGTCGCGTTGTCCTCGTCGTATCGCGCCTACGCGCTCGATTTCTGGGGTTTTGGGGACTCGGACAAGAATCGCACCCGTTATTCCATTGACAGTTACGTGGCCCAGGTGGCGCTATTCATGCAGCAGATGGGGTTGCCGCGGCTTCCCCTGGTGGGCCACGGGTTGGGCGGCATTGTGGCGTTGCACTTCGCGGAGCGGTATCCTGAACAGGTTGAACAGGTATTGTTGAGCAATGTCCCCTTCACGACCGAGAATATGAACCGCACATTGCTGGGCTTTAACGGCGGGGACAATCCGGCAGCGCGGATTTTGGGGCGGCGGTTGAACGACTATCAGGAAGTGGCTCTGGAAGCCGCCAAGACCGATGGGGATGCGGTCGTGAGCACCCTCCGCAGCGCGGCCCAAGAGGATCTGGAGTCGTTGCTTGAAGATCTGGAGATCCCGGTGATGTTGCTGTATGGCTCACAAGATCCGCTCATCCAGGTGCCGGCGGACGAGGTGATGGAGGAGCTGGCGGAGAACGTGAACGTCCTCTTGCTGGAGGGCGTGCAACATTTCCCCATGCTGGAGGATCCGAGCCGCTTCACCCGTCTGGTGTTAAATTTCTTGATTCATCGCGACAATTGGGACGCCATTGCGCTTAAATCTGAGTGGCGTCGGCGGATGCGTTGAGTGAGGCGGGGGCGTGTGAGGCGGCGATGAGCAAAACCGGACAGCATCCTCAAGCAGCGGGCGTGCAGCCGGGCGATCCCTGGACCGTCGCGCTGTTGTTGCGTGGACTGGTGCTCGTCGCGGCGGCGCTGGCGCTGCTGGTGCCCTCAGGGCTGGTGCCGATCATCCCCGTGGCCAGCAGCACCGTAGCGGTGACGCCGCCGCAGACGGGGCCGGCGGTGATCCCTCTCGGCGCATCCACGCCGACGCCGGGACCGGTGGCGGTGGTGACGTCAGAACCGGTGACGCCGGCTGTCCCGCGCGTGGGGGTCATTGCGGGACACGCGGGCAGCGATAGCGGTGCGGTGTGCCCGGACGGCCTGCAGGAGGCGCAGATCAATGCGCAGGTCGCCGACCGGGTCGTGGCGCGGTTGCGGGAGCGGGGCTGGAACGTGGATTTGTTCGACGAATTTGATGATCGGCTTGCCGGGTATCAGGCGGATGTGTTGATCTCGATTCACGCTGACTCTTGCGCCTATCCGGGGAAGACGGGCTTCAAAGTAGCGCGGGCGGAATCCAGCTACATCCCCGGCAATGAGGACGTGCTCGTTTCCTGCCTCAGCCGCTACTATCACGCGCG
>JAAZNO010000430.1 GCA_012798275.1 Chloroflexota bacterium | reverse complement strand
GCACACCGGGTGGTCCGCTGTCGGAGATGTCAGGCTGCGCTGGAAGACGTGCCTGTGGGTGACGACGAGCGGCGACAGGTGTTTGACATCCCGCCGGTACGGGTGGAAGTTACCGAACACCGCGCCGGGGTCAAACGCTGCTCGCACTGCGGACAAGTGAACGAGGCGGAGTTTCCGGCGGAAGTCAGCGAGCCGGTGCAGGATGGCCCGGCGATCAAGGCGCAGAGGGTGTACTTCAACCAGTACCATCACATTTCGGTGGAGCGCACCGGCGAGATCATGGCAGACCTGGATGAGCAGCCGGTCGGCGACGGGACGGTGGTGGAAGCCGGCGTCCGGGTCGCCGAGCAGATTGCGCCGGTCAACGCAGCCCTCAAGGAACACGTGGTTCAGACTGCCGAGCCGGTACACCTGGACGAAACGGGCGCCCGGGTGGCCGGGAAACTCCACTGGTTTCACGTCGCCCGCACATCCATGCTCACCCATCTGGAGCTGAACGCTCGCCGCGACGTGAAAGCGCACGATGAAATTGGCCTTCTGCCCCGGCGCACGGGCTTACGTGGGGCAGGATGATGATGCCTCCTACTTCAGCCCGGCGCCAGGTAGCCAGACGGCGATGGATGAACCTTGGTGAACTGTAGCTTTTGCCTCACCCCCGGGCCCCTCCCCAACGGCGTATGCGCCGTTGGGGAGGGGAGAAAAAATAAGGGGGCTTTGCAGGCGGGCGTAGCCCGCCTGCAAAGCCCCACAAAAAAAAGTTCCCCTTCCCCCCGCGCTGCGCGGGGGGAAGGGGAAGGGGATAGGGGGCAAAAATTGATTCTTAATCTTCAGTAACCGTCAGGGAATCTTCCGTTTTTTTAGTCAGTGGCTGGACAGTTACCCTGTGAGCCATAACCCGTGAGCAGCGACGGCGACGGCTCACCGGTTCGACACGAGTCAACCGCGCTGAAGCGCGGTGTGTGAGGACGTAGCAGCCCCGGGGGCCAGGAATTTCTCATCTTATTCGTGGAATTCGTGGAATTGTGTTCATTCGGGGCCATTTTCGAAGGAGGTTGGAAATGATGGACGTGAATGGACTGTCTGAGTATCTGCCCTTGCTGATCCCTCTGGTGTTGATTCAAATAGGATTGCTGATCTTCGCGCTGCTGGACCTGGTGAAGCGCCCCGAGGAGGCCCTCAACGGCTCCAAGGTGATGTGGGTCTTGATCATTGCCCTGGTCAACGTTATCGGGCCCATTCTCTACTTCATTGTAGGACGGAAGGATGAATGAAGCGCTGCGCTGTGAAGGGCTGACCAAACGCTACGGGGAAGTCCTGGCGCTCGATCACCTGGATTTGGAGGTGCCGGCTGGCTCCATCTTCGGTTTCCTGGGGCGTAACGGCGCGGGGAAGACGACGACGATGCGCCTTCTCGTCGGACTGGCGCACCCTACCGCCGGCCGGGCCTGGGTCGCCGGCATCGAGACGACCGATGGCGACAGCACGGCGCGCGATAAGTTCGGCTATCTGCCCGAAGCTCCCGCTTTCTACGGCTGGATGACGCCCCGCGAGTACCTCGATTACGTGGGACGGCTGTTTGGTCTGCCCGACGACGAACGCCGCCGCCGCATCGAAGAGGTGCTGACGCTCGTAGACCTCAAGGAGGCGGCGCGGCGACGCATCGGCGGCTTCTCCGGCGGGATGCGTCAGCGGCTTGGCATCGCGCAGGCGCTTTTGCATCGCCCGCCGGTGCTGCTGTTGGATGAACCGACGAGTGCTCTCGACCCGGCGGGCCGTCACGAGGTTCTGGAACTGTTGGCCGGCCTGCGGGG
>JAAZNO010000429.1 GCA_012798275.1 Chloroflexota bacterium | reverse complement strand
GAGGCGACCGCGCGGAGCTGGCCCGTGGCCGCGACCGGCGCTCCGGCGACGATGACCGTGACCGCGTTGATGCCAGAAGCGGCTTTCAGCTTCGACGCGCCGGTGATTCGCACCCACGCTGTGACGTTCACCAACTTGAGTCAGAACGCCACCGCGTATCGGTGGGATTTCGGTGATGGGGTGACCACCACCGTCGCTTCCCCTTCGCACGTTTACCTGGCTGCGGGAATCGTGACCGCCACGCTGACTGCTGGCAACCGTTGCGCTGCCGACACGGTTGCCCGGCGTCTCGAAGTTCAGGACTGTGGGGTGCGGCTTGCGCCGGCGGTTTCGACGCGGGGAGTGCGCCCGGGGGCGAGCGTCACCCACACCCTGTGGCTGACCAACGTCGGCACGCTGACGGACACCTTCGCGGTGAGCCTTGCCGGAGGGGAATGGCCGGTCGTTGTGACGGCGAGCTCCATTGGGCCGCTGGCGCCTGGCCAGGCGGTGGGCATCACGGTCACGGTTGCTGCGCCGAGGGAAGCCCTGCCGGGCAGCGGGGATATCCTCATGCTCACCGCGAGTTCCCTGGGGGACTCACGGCAGCCGCCGGCGAGTGCGACGGCGCGGCTGGAGTCGCGCGCGCTTTGGGGATGCTACCTGCCGTTGCTGCTGCGGAGCGCCTCGACGGCGCCTGGAGGGAGAAGGGGGCCGGGTGAGTGGAAACGTGTGAACGTGTCGTAGAGGCTGCGATGGCTCTCTATTCACGGCTCCCTGATTTCTATTCTCAGAGCCGCATTTTAGAACCGCGCGCGCTTGACATTGTTTCCAAGCTGTGATATTTTAGTCTTGCATGTCGTGAGCTCGCCTCTCCATTTTTACTCGTCTCAGCGTTGAGCGCTGCGCCGATCCAAGCGGCGTAGAAGATGGAGAGACAAGCCAGCACTTTGATGGCCCACAGCAACGGGGGGTGGAGGGTCAGTAATTTGCAAAGTGCCGTCTTCTTCAGACGAGCGGTGCTACCCGTGGTTTTTTTTGTGGCTGTGCAATCTCTTGAGAGCGGTTATGCTTTGTGAGCTGTGCTGCAAAGGCATGGAAAACTGGACTTTGGACAGGCGCCGTTTGCTCTAACTTTTGTGATTTCCCGGTTCGCAGGTAAGAGGTTGTATATCACCAATGGCACTCCATGGGGGAAGTGCCCTGGCTCAAGCAAGAGCGTCCGAAGTTCAGGCGAAAGGGGGTGAGGTTAAAGCAGCTCAATTTTCCGAGGGTGTTGGCGGTGTGGGTTTGAGGGGCGAGAGCCGCTCAGGTCAGGGATCTGTAAAACCCAATTTCCAGCATGGTTCCCCTGCGCTCAGAATGGGGCGTTTACAAATCCTCATAATTTTCAAAGTAACCCATGTATTCACGTTTACTTCCGAGGAGGAGATTCTCATGCGTATCAAATGGTTGAACTTTTTGGTGCTGACGGCAATGGTGCTGGGACTGTTCCCGGTTAGCGTCAGCGCCGCGCCGGCGGCTGACCCACCGATCATCGTTGAAGTCGAGCCGGCGCTGCGGCAGCAGCTCCAGGCAGATGAGAGCACAGGCTATCTCATCTATTTTCACGAACGGCCCGATCTCTCCAAGGCCTATGCCATGGACTGGATCACGCGCGGACGCTTTGTGACCGCCGCCCTGCAGGCGACGGCGGAGCGCTCTCAGGCCAGGGTCCGGGCTTACCTGGATGCGCAGGGGACCGACTATCAGGCCTTCTGGATTGACAACGTCATCGCGGTCGAGAAGTCGAACCTCAAAACCTTCAACACGCTGACGACGGCTTTCCCCGAGGTCGAGGCCTTGCGGGCGCATCGGCAGTTGCAGCTCTATGAGGCAACAGAGACAGCTTCCCCGACTATGACCTCGTCGGCGATTGAACCCAACATCTTGCATGTGTTGGCCGACCAGGTCTGGGCAGAGGGATACACTGGCCAGGGGATCGTGGTGGCCAGCGTGGACACCGGGGTGCGTTACACCCATGATGCGTTGGTGAACCACTATCGCGGCAATTTGGGCGGCGGTACGTTTGACCACAACTACAACTGGTGGGACCCCTATGGCGACCATCCCACCGAGCCGGGCGACGACAACGG
>JAAZNO010000428.1 GCA_012798275.1 Chloroflexota bacterium | reverse complement strand
GGTGAGCCGCTGCAGGGTCTCCTCCCGCGCGGCGACTTCGTCCGAATCGAGCCACAGCCTGCCCACGGGCCAATGGCGGCTGAGGACGTACGGATGCGTCAGCGGCTGATAGAGGCGCTCCCACCAGCCCGTGCTGCCCACGTTGAGCCAGAATTGCACCTCGACGGGGCGATTGGCCATGAGGAAGGTGAACGCTGGCGCCAGCAGCACCGCCTCCGTCTGCTCCGGCTCCCAATCGCGGAGGTATTGCGCGGCCAGCACGCCCTCCCGCACCAACTCGACGTATTCCTGCGCGGGGGATTTCTCGGCGGGCAGGGCGCCGGCGATCCAGCGGAACTTCTGCGCCGACTCGATGAGATTCGCGGCCACCCGTGCGGCGTCGTAATCCTCATGGAAGCGGTAGCCCGGTTGGGAGAGCAGCTCGCCGAAGAGCCGGCTGAGGAAGTGATCCAGCTCCGCGGCGGGCGCCTCGCGGTAACGCTCGAGCCACAGGCGCAGCGCCTCGTAGCGTCCGCCCAGCAGATAGGTGATGCGCTGTTGGACTTCCGTCTGCAGCCCGGCGAAAGGCTCCAGCCGGGGACAGCCGTCTTTGACGCGGTAGAGGATGTCGGTGAGCAGCTGCGCCCGCACCAGATCCAGCGCCTCGATGGTGGCGGCAAGGGCGTAGGCTACATCATAGTGCGGCGGGCAGAGGCCCCAGGCGGGATGTCCCAGCGCGGCGAGGGTGAGCAGGGCCTGTGCGGCGGATTCCTCGCGCAAGGCTCGTGAGGGGCGGTGCGAGCGGACCGGGACGTCGCGTTGTTCCAGGCGTTGGGCGAGCGCAAAGCGCAGCGCATCGGGGAGGAAGGGCGCCAGGACCGCGATCTCGGCCGGCGGCAGCCCCTCGTGGTGCACCAGTCCGGCGATGGTGTCTGCTGTCCAATCCAGCATCTCCGGGTGGAAGCGATGCAGCTCGTAATGGAGTGCGCTCCGCACGGCGGCGTGACGTTTGACCGTGGCGGGGACAGCGGGGCTTTCCGCCTCTGCTGGCCGGGACGGCGACGCAATGGCTGCGCCGAGCGCCTCTGCCAGGGCGAGGATCGGCGCACTGGCGACGAAGGAGTCGGTGAAGCGCAGCGGCTCGTCGCACAGCGGCGCGAGGGCGGCGGCGCTTTCCGGGTCGGCGCCGAGGAAGGAGCGGTGTCCGCCGCCCTCATCGTAGATGAGCAACGCCGAAGCGGCGTGCGGCAGCCAGTCGCGCAGCAGCTCGTGGGCCACGGGGGTGTCCTCCTCGAGATTGTCCACGATGAGATGCGGGTATTGTTCGAGCAGATAGGTGCGACACAGCGGTTCAGGCCACAGATATTTGAGGAAGACTTCCATCTGCAGCGAGAAATCGAGCAGGTTGTGCTCCAGGCAATAGCGGCGGAAGCGGAGGGCGCATTCCTGCGCCTCGTCGTAGATGCGCAGCTGCGTCTTCTCGCCCACCCAGGCAGATTTGAGCCGGGGCGCGATTTCCGTGATGGGGAAACCGACGACGGCGGCCTTGTTGAGATTGTCAATGATCTGGCTGTAGAGCCGGTTGCGGCTGATGGCGATGGATTGGAAGTAGCCTTCCTCCACGAGGGGGGCAACGACGCGCGCCATGAAATACTGCGCCGTCTCCAGCGTGAGGAAGATCGGGCGGGCCTGCGGCTGGGCGAATCCCGCTTCCTCGGCGGCGAGGGGCCAGAAGAGATCCACCATGCGCCGCGCCAGCGCGCCGACCGTGGCGAGGGTGACCAGGCCGCCGGGGCGCAGCTGCGGGGCGTGACGGGCCTCGTCATAGGGCAGCGCCAGCGTCCGTTGCGGCGTGAGGATCAGGATGTTGTGGGCCGGCGCGCCGTGCGTGATCAGCCAGTGCAGTCGCGCCGTTCCGGCCGTCGTCTTGCCCGTCCCTGCCGGGCCTGTGACAAAGAGCTTCCGGT
>JAAZNO010000427.1 GCA_012798275.1 Chloroflexota bacterium | reverse complement strand
CTCCGCGCCAACACGCCCGCCGTGCGCGATCTCATCTGGGCGCAGGGCACCGCCTCCATCGGCCCCTACTGGATTTCCGAAGGCGCGGATGGCTGGCGCTTCGACGTCGGCGGCGACGTAGATCCCGGCACTACCGGCGACCCGGCCAACGATTACTGGGAAGGCTTCCGCAACGCCGTCCGCACCGTCAACCCCGAGACCTACCTGGTGGGCGAGGAATGGGGCAACTCCACCTCCTGGCTCCTCGGCAACGAGTGGGACGCCTCGATGAACTATCAGTTCGGCACCAGCATCAAGGGCTTCTATCGCCACACCCCCTTCACCGACAACGACCACAACAGCGGCAGCTCCGCGGGCATCATCGCGCCGCTCAAGCCCTCGCAGCTGGAGGAACGCCTGCGCTACCTGGAGGAGCGCAATCCGCCCGAAGCCTTCTACGCGATGCTGAACCTGCTCGATAGCCACGATACCAATCGCGCGCTGTTCTTCATGGATCACAATGCCGCGGTCGGCACGGACCCCACCCCGCTCCAGAGTCCCACGTATGACTGGAGCGACGCCATGACCCGCCTGATGGGCGTGGCGCTGCTCCAATTCACCCTGCCCGGCGCGCCGACCCTCTACTACGGCGATGAAGTCGGCCTGGTCGGACCTACCGCCTACTCCGGCGGCAAGTGGGAGGACGATCCCTACAACCGGCTGCCCTTCCCCTGGCTGGATGAGAGCGGCACGCCATTCTACACGCACTTGCAAAGCGGCGGCGCCGGCTGGACGACGCTGCGGCCCTACTATCAGCTGCTCGCCGCGACCCGCACAGCCCATGCAGCGCTCCGCACCGGCAGCTTCGACACCCTGCTCGTGGATGACGCCCACGACATCTACAGTTACGGGCGCCTGGCAGCGGATGACGCGGCGGTGATCATCGCCAATCGCGGCGCGACGCAGGCCGTCACCGTGGATGTCTCCGGTTACCTGGCGGTCGGCACGCAGCTGGTCAACGTGCTGGACGGCAACGCGCTCTACACCGTGGCCGCCGATGGCCGCCTCACCGTGCCGGCTGTGCCCACGCTCAGCGGCGCGCTGCTGGTGCTCACCGGCACGCTGGCGACCCCGCCCGCCGCCGTGACCGATCTGGCCGTCGTCGCCGAGCGCGGCGGCGAACTGGACCTCGCCTGGACGGCGGCAACGGGCGCGGACAGCTACGATCTCTACCGCAGCCGGTTCAGCGGCGGCGGCTATGAGTTCGTGGCCAACGTGAACGGGACCGCTTACACCGACACCGCCCTGCAGAACGCCGTCACCTACTATTACGTCGTCGTCAGCAAGGACGACACCACCCTCCTCACCAGTGACACCTCCAACGAAGCCAGCGGCATGCCGCACTACACCATCGGTTGGGCCAAACTGCAATGGCCTCCGAGCATCGTGCACACCCTGGGCATTACGCCCACAGAGAACATCTACGGGCAGGTGTGGATTGATGGCGTGACGAGCGCTCCCGGCGCGACGCCGGGCCTCTGGGCGCAGGTGGGCTTCGGGCCAGATGGTTCCAATCCCGCCAGCAACCCCGCCTGGACCTGGGTGGACGCCGTCTTCAACACGCAGTCGGGCGAGAACGACGAGTTCAAGGGGCAGCTGCTGCCGGAATTCGTGGGCGAATACGACTACGCCTACCGCTACAGCACCACCGGCGGACGCGACTGGATCTACGCCGATCTTGACGGCATCGGCAACGGCTACGATCCCGCGCAAGCCGGCGCGCTGACGGTCAATCCCGCTGCGGATACCACGCCGCCGGCGACGCCGCTGAACCTGCGCGTCACCACCTGGTCCGCCGAGAGCGTGAGCCTGGAGTGGGATCCCGTCGCGGACGCCGACCTCTACGCCT
>JAAZNO010000426.1 GCA_012798275.1 Chloroflexota bacterium | reverse complement strand
TTTGGCGGCGAGCCGCAGACTCCTGAAAAACAGCTACCCCTAAAGACGTCTTGGAGGCGTGAAAAGTTCCTTGCGCCGGGTCTCAACGGGGGAGGAACGGAATCCGTACCCGCTAAGGGCCTGCTGTGTCCTCAAAGTTGCACGTCCAGCTCGGTGAACGGCGGGACGCTCAGCAGCGCGGTCCGCTGGACGGGATCGCTGACCACGATCGGGTAAACGTCGCCGTCGGCGCGGACTTCCTGGGGCGCGCGTCGCAGGCTGTTGAGGGTGAGGGCAATGTGGACGTAAGGCGGCTCGAACGTCCCCTCACGTTCCCAGGCGACGTGCAGGTGCGTGTCGTCCCGCTGCATGACGAAGCGGCTGACGCGCCGCTCGCCTTGCTGATAGCCGAATCCCTCGCCGGCGTCCTCATAGAGCCAGGACGTCGCCTCACCCGCTTCGGCGAGCGGATAGAGGTGCAGCCGCAGGAACCGGTCGGGGCGCTGCTCGACGCTGGGGCCGATCTCGCCGAGCGGCAGCACGGTCCCCTCGCGCACGAACAGCGGCGTCGTCTCCAGGGGCGCGTAGACGGTGAGCGCTTCTCCGCCCCGGCAGCGTTGATTGGTCCAGAATTCGTACCATGTCCCCGCAGGAAGCCGGACCTTGCGGCTGGTGATGCCCGGCTCCATGACCGGTGCGACGAAGAGCGCATCCCCGCACAGGAAGGCGTCATCTACGTCCCACAGCGCGCGATCCAGCCAGCCGAGGGGCCGGACCATGGGCCAGCCGCGAGTGGCCATCTGCCACACCGCGGTGTAGAGATAGGGCAGCAGCTCATACCGCAGCTGGATGAAGCGGCGGTTGATGCTGAGATACGGCTCGCCGTAGCTCCACGGCTCCTGATCGGGGGTGCCGAGGCTGGTGTGCGCGCGGTAGAAGGGCATGAACGTCGCCTGTTGCAGCCAGCGCGTGAACAGTTCACCATCTGCCGCCCCGGCGAAGCCGCCGATGTCCGGCCCGGTGAAGCCCACGCCCGAAAGTCCCAATCCCAGCACTAAGGGCAGCGTCAGCCGTAGCGATTCCCACGTGCTCTGGTTGTCGCCGGTCCAGGACGTGGCATATCGCTGCACGCCCGCCCAGCCGGCGCGGGTGATGACGACGGGGCGCAGGTCGGGGCGCAATGCGAGCACGCCCTCGGCGCTTGCGCGCGCCATCAACATCCCGTAGAGATTGTGCGCCTCGCGGTGATCGCCGCCGCGCCCTTCCAGGCTGTGACGGGTGGTCGCGGGAAGGGTGGTGGGCCCGGTAGGTGAGAACGTCGCCGGCTCGTTCATGTCGTTCCAGAATCCTGCAACGCCGGCCTCGACCAGCGGACGATACTGCTCGCCCCACCAGGCGCGGGCTTGCGGATCCGTGAAGTCGGGGAAGGCGGAGTTGCCTGGCCAGACCGGCGCGTGGACGATTTCACCGGTAGGCAGGGTGCAGAAATGTCCACCGGCCTTCCCGCTGCGATAGACCGCGTAGGCGGGATCGGCCTTCACCCCTGGATCCACGATCGTGATCAGCTGGATGCCCTGCGCGCGCAGGTCGGCGGCGAGAGCCGGCAGATCGGGGAAGCGGTTTTTATCCCAGGTGAAAACGCGGAAGCCATCCATGTAATCAATGTCGAGGTGAATGGCATCGCAGGGGATCTCATGCTCACGGAAATCCTGGGCCAGCTGGCGGACGCGGGCCTCCGGGTAGTAGGACCAGCGCGATTGTTGATAGCCCAGCATCCACAGCGGGGGGAGCGCGTGCCTGCCGGTGAGCTCCGTGTAGCGTTCGAGCAGGGTGGGGACGGCGCCGGCGATGAAGACGTAGCGCAGCTCGCCGTCCGCGAAGCGATGATCCGCCGCCTGAGGGGAACCGGCGCCGAGATCGAACTCGGCGTAGTGCGTGTTCTCGTAGAAGATCAGATAGGCGGGGCCGTCGCCTGGGCGCACGCTGACATAGACCGGGATGTTCAGGTTGATGGGGTCGTCACCGTCCTTGTACCCCGCCGGGTCTTGATTCCAGAGGATGTGCGTCCCGCCGCGGCGGTTCCAGGGCGTGGCGCGTTCCCCCAGGCCGAAGAGCCGTTCGTCCTCGTGCAGGAGTGTGCGGTGCCGCACGGCGCCGTCGCGTCCCCAACCCATGTCAATGTCGGCGCGCAGGAGCCGGCCGGCGGCGTCGGCAAAGAGCAGCGCGCCCGATTTGAGCAGCGCGCCGATCGCCAGCTCGCCGGTCAACAGGAAAACCGCATCGCCTTGCGGCAAAATCTCGAAGGGCGGGATGGGCCATGTGTCGAGGGGCTGCGCGAGGGCGTAAGGGAGGGGTGGCGCCGGGCGGTGTTGGGTCGGGAGACAGCGCACCTGGACGGCGTCGGCTGCCAGCAACGTGATTTCGATGTTGCTGTTCGCCGTTTCCAGCGTGAGACCCCGCGCGTGGGGCGTAAATCCCTGGATTGGACCGGGTTTTTGCCAGCTGAGAGGCCAGATGGAGTGGGTGTGCAGGAAGTGCGGGGCCACGGCGGGACCGCTGCGCACTTCGGCCCAGGCCTTGTGGAGGGGATAGGTGAGCACAGCGGGCAGATTCTGCGCGCCGATGAGCCGGATAGAATCGCGTAAATTATCGAGCAACGTGGGCATGGGACCTCCCTGGAAAATGGCCCCGAATGAACACGAATTTCACGAATAAGATTAGAAATTCCTGGCCCCCGGGGCT
>JAAZNO010000425.1 GCA_012798275.1 Chloroflexota bacterium | reverse complement strand
GAGCGATGCGGACGTCGAGGATGTCATTGATGCGGTCAAAGACATCGTGGCTACGTACCGGCGATGAGATCTGCCGGCGGCTCCTGGCTGCAATTTCGCCACGAATTTGAATTCATTTTGTTGCGAGTCGCAAATGAGTGAGCACGGTCGCCTGTTTCTGCCCGGCAGGTTTTACCGGTGTTGCGGAAAACGCCTGCTGGATCTGACCCTTACCTTCCCGGCGTTGTTGTTCCTTTTGCCAGTAGGGGCGCTTGTGGCGTTGCTTGTCCGTCTCCGCCTCGGCGCGCCGGTGCTCTTTTGCCAGCAGCGCCCCGGCCGGCACGGTCGGCCCTTCATGCTTTACAAATTCCGCACCATGACCGACGCGCGCGACGCTCAAGGCGCTCTGTTGCCCGATGCCGAGCGCCTGACGCCCTTCGGACGCTTTCTGCGCAGCACCAGCCTGGACGAACTGCCGGAGCTCTTCAACGTCTTGAAGGGCGAGATGAGCCTGGTCGGGCCGCGCCCCCTGCTGATGGAGTATCTGCCCCGTTACACGCCGGAGCAGCGGCGCCGCCACGAGGTCAGGCCGGGCCTCACCGGTTGGGCGCAGGTCAACGGGCGGAATGCGCTCAGCTGGGAAGAGAAATTTGCATTGGATGTCTGGTATGTGGAGCATTGTTCTTTCTGGTTGGATTTGAAGATCCTGTGGCGCACGTTGGTCAAAGTGCTACGCCGTGAAGGGATCTCCTCTGAGGGTCATGCTACTGCATCTAAATTCATGGGTTCGCGTTATGCATAATCCAAATGTGATGGTTTTGGGAGCGGGGGGTCATGCCAAAGTGGTGATCCGCACGCTGGAGCTGCTGAGATACCAGATCGTGGGGGTCTTCGATGATGACCCCTCCAAGTGCGGCAAACCCATTTTGGGGCATCTCGTGCAGGGTGCTTTGGAAGAGGCGTTGGATACTGGCTGCCAGAACGCTGTCCTCGCGATTGGCGATAATGCCATCCGGCAACGTGCAGTGGAGCGTTTGGGCGCTTTGAACTGGATAACGGCCATCCATCCTGATGCCTGGGTGGATCCCTCCGCCGTGTTAGGCAACGGCGTCATGGTTTTTGCAGGCGCAGTCATTCAGGCCGACGCTGTGGTTGGCGATCACGTCATTATTAACACCTGCGCCTCTGTAGATCATGATTGTCTTTTGGGGGATTTTGTCCATGTGGCGCCGGGGGCCCACCTTGCGGGACAAGTGACCGTCGGCGCGGGCGTGCTCATAGGCATTGGCGGGGTAGCGGCACCGGGGACGCGCATCGGCGATTGGTCTGTGATAGGCGCGGGGGGATCGGTGGTGGAAGATATCCCGGCCCATGTGGTGGCAATGGGCGTTCCGGCTCGCCCGATGCGGCGTGTGAAGGATTGAAGTATGCTTATCCCCATGTCCCTTCCCGAAACCGACGAAGCCGATGTCCAGGCCGTGGCTGACGTCATCCGTTCGGGCCGCCTGGCCCTGGGACCGCAGCTGGAGGCCTTCGAGGCGCTGCACTGCGAGTATGTCGGCGTCAAACACGCCCTCGCGGTCAGTGCCGGCATGGTGGCCTCGCAATGAACTTTGTGTTACAATTTCTGCCCGTCGCGGTATAATGGAATCTACGCCGTGTGGTGTCATAGGCAAGGAGGCCAGTATGACCAAAACTGGGGTTGCAACAGCAAAACGGATTGAAGCACTCTTTTCTACCCTATTACCCGATGAGAAAGCCAGTGTGATCAGTCACGGTGTGGCCTTGCGCCTGTCGGATCTCCAGAAGCGACACTTCCTGGCTCAAAGCAAAGTGCAGCAGTTCGAAGAGAAATATCACCTCACTTTAGAAGCTCTCGAAGCTGAG
>JAAZNO010000424.1 GCA_012798275.1 Chloroflexota bacterium | reverse complement strand
GCTCGCTCCGCCAATTCCTGGGCGGACAAAGTCTCCGCGGGCTCTACCACCCGCCGTTTGGCATGAACCCCATGAGGTTCAATCGGGTTGAGCCAGGGGCTCTTGATCGGCAACAGGCACGGGACCAGTCGCACACCCTGCCCCGTCTGCTTGACTGCCCGGTTGTGGGCGCGAATCCAGGTGCGCACTTCGTGGCTGACATGCCACGAGACGTTATCCCAGATCAGTTTCATACCACCCATTTTACCACTGAAACGAGAATCTTGCCTGTGTTTGCATTAGCTCACCTGGCGCCAGGCTGAACAGTTACTGCACATTTTCATTTTTGGATAGGCTGCGCCAGCACATGACGTCTCCTCAGCAAATAAGCGAATCACAAATCACTCACGTTCTCACGCTTCCACGTCTCCACCCGCCGCGTTTTCATTGACAGACGGTTTCTTCATGGTATGATTGAGGATGATTTAGCACTCACGTCCATAGAATGCTAAAACGAGCCCGTGAAGGGTCACAGTTGGGGAGGAAAAACGTCATGGAAACGCCGGAGCTCACGCCCAGGCAAGCGCAGCTGCTCGGATACATCGTCAAAGAGCATATCCGCACCGCCGCGCCGGTCGCCTCGCGCGCCCTCGTCGAGTATTACAAGCTGGAGGTCAGCCCGGCAACCGTTCGCAACGAGATGGCGCGGTTGGAGGAACTCGGCTACCTGATGCAGCCGCATACTTCCGCCGGGCGCGTGCCGACGGAGAACGGCTTTCGCTATTTCGTCGAGCGGCTGATGGAAGAACCGCAGCTGCCGCTGGCGGAACAGCGCCGCATCGCGCACCAATTCTATCAGGCGCGGGATCACATGGATGAGTGGCTCCCGCTGGCGGCGTCGGTGTTGGCGAGCACGACACGGAACGCCGCGCTCGTGACGCCGCCGCTGGCCACCACGGCGAGCTATCGGCACGTCGAGCTCATCAGCACGCACGGACGCGCGGTGCTGCTCGTGCTGGCGCTCGAAGGCGGCGCCGTCAAACAACAGGCCCTGGTCCTGCCCGCCTATCTGCCGCAGAACGTCCTGAGCGACATCGCCGACCGCCTGAACCAGCTCTGCAACGGACTGACCGCGGAGGGGATCCTCAAGCGTCTTCAGGAACTGGCCCCGTTGGAGCGAGATTTCGCGCAGCTGGTGCTCGGCCTCATGGATGAAGCGCAGGGACTGCCGTCTGAAGCAGTGTACCGGCAGGGACTTTCGCAGCTCCTGCAGGAGCCTGAATTCATGGAGGGCGAGGAACTCTCGCAAGGCGTGATTCAGGTGTTGGAAGAGCAAAGCCTGCTGCAGGCGGTCATCGCCGACGCCCTGAGTCCCACCCTGGGCATCGGCGGCATGCGCATCTTGATCGGCGGGGAGGGCCGTTGGGATTCCCTCCGCGCGTGCAGCGTGCTCCTGACGCGCTACGGCGTGGCGAATTACGCCACCGGCGCGTTGGGCGTTGTCGGCCCCGTGCGGATGGCTTACGGACGCGCGATCTCGGTGCTGCGCTTTGTCGCGGACGTGCTCAGCGAGCTCACCTGCGAGGCGTTCAGCCCTGGCGAGCGCGAACCGGCGACGTCGCGTTTCGCGATTGACCTTGACGAGCCGCTGTGAGGCGCCGTGCGCTCTGGCGCGACCTGACGGGAGCCCCTCAAGCGCGTGACCCTTTAGCACCTTGCCCGCTTGACGAGTGGGCGATTATGAGTGGAGGTATGTGAAAATGGCAGAGTCGAAAATACAACAACCGGAAGAGCTCCTGCCAGAGCCGGAGCCGGTGATCGAAACTGCGCCGGAAACGCCTGCGGCTGCTGCCCCGGGCGAAAACGAAATCGCGCGTCTGACCGAGGCGTTAGAAGTGGCGGAAGCCCAGGCTGCGCAGAACCTCGCCGGGTGGCAGCGCGCTCAGGCACTGTATGAGAATTATCGCAAACGCACCGAGTCGGAACGGGTGGAGTGGACAGCGAATGCCAATGTCATCCTGCTGGCGCGGCTGTTGCCGGTGCTCGACGACTTCGAGCGGGCCTTCGCCAGTCTGCCCGCTGCCTTGCAGGAGGAGCCCTGGGTCAACGGCGTGCGGCTGATCGAACAGAAACTGCGGCACATCCTGGCCCTCGAAGGTGTGGAGCCGATCGCCGTGCACCCCGGTGATCTCTTTGATCCGTATTATCACGAGGCGGTGCTGCACCAGGAAGTGCCGGGCTTCGCGGAAGGGCAGATCATCGCCGAAGTGCAACGGGGATACCGGCAGGGGGAACGCCTGGTGCGTCCGGCGCAAGTGGTGGTGGCGAAAGCGGCCGCGCAGGCGGAACCTGCCCAGACCGCATAATCCCGTTGGAGGTATGTCGCAGTCGCGGCTAACAATTTATGGCAGAGAAGGACTATTACAGTGTGTTAGGAATCTCCCGTGACGCCAGTCAGGAGGAGATCAAGAAGGCCTACCGGCAGCTGGCGCGCACCTATCACCCCGACGTCAACAGCGACCCTGGCGCTGAGGAGCGTTTCAAAGAGATCAACGGCGCCTATGAGGTGCTTTCGGACCCGGAAAAACGCCAGATGTATGACCGCTTTGGCACGGTCTCGCCTTCTGGTAACGGCTATGGGGATTTCCGCGATCCTTTCGACATTTTCGCGGAAGTCTTTGGCGGCCTGGGCGGCTTCGGCTTTGGCCAGGGCCGCCAAAGCGTGTCGCGGGGACAGGACCTGCGAGTTTCCGTGGACATCACCTTCGAGGAAGCCGCCTTCGGCGTGGAAAAGACCCTCGAGGTACAGCGCGCCGAAGCCTGTGACACCTGCAACGGCACCGGCGCCGAGCCGGGCACGCGCCCGGAGCGCTGCCCTACGTGCAACGGCGCCGGCAAAGTGCGCCGCACGCAGCAGACTTTCCTCGGCTCGTTTGTCAACATCACGCCCTGCCCGACTTGCAACGGTACCGGCACGGTCGTGCGCACCCCCTGCCATGCCTGTCATGGCTCAGGACGGGTGCGGCGCACGCGCCGGGTTCCAGTGAACATCCCCGCTGGCGTGGACGATGGCATGAGCGTGCGGCTGCCCGGCGGCGGCGAGCCCGGCGAGCACAATGCGCCGCCCGGCGACCTCTACGTCGCCATTCACGTACAACCACACCCGCATTTCCGGCGGCGGGATAACGACGTCATCGTGGAGCTCAAGGTCAACGTCGCGCAGGCGGCCCTGGGGACGGTCGTTTCCGTCCCCACGCTGGAAGGCCCCCGCGACGTCACCTTGCAGCCGGGGACGCAGCCGAACACGGTGATTCGCCTGCGCGGGTTAGGCATCCCGCACCTGCGCGGCAACGGACGCGGCGATCAGCTCGTCATCGTGCAGGTCGCCGTCCCCACGAAACTCAGCGATTCCCAACGCCAGCTCTTCGAGGACCTGGCTCAAAGCCTGGGCACCGCCGTCGTTGTCGAAGAGAAACAGAGCTTTGTGGATCGGCTCAAAGAGACGCTGGGGCTTTGAAGCCCGCCGCGACCGTCATCTACGAAAATCCCAAGGAGCGTGGAGTGGAGTGGTTGGAAGTCAAAATTACCGTGGAAGCGGAAGCCGCTGAGGCCGTGGCTGAAGTGCTCAGCCGGTACGCGCCGCAGGGCGTCGCCGTTGACCTGGGCGCCGCATCCGCCGCTGAAAAGGTGACGGTGCGGGCCTATCTGGCCTGCGACGAGGCCCTCGCCGGGCGACAGCAACAGGTGGAAGAGGGCCTCTGGCATTTGAGCCAGATCTGGCCCATGCCCGCGCCGGTCTTCACCGCTGTCCCGGAGGAGGATTGGACGGCGGCATGGCGGGAAACTCTCTCCGTGCTGCACTTAGGGCGTCGGATCGTCATCAAACCTTCCTGGCGGACTTACGCCTCCAATCCCGCTCGCCCTGACGAAGTGATTCTGGAGCTGGATCCGGGGCAGGCATTCGGCACGGGACTGCATCCCACCACACAGCTGTGTGTGGAGGCCTTGGAGCGGTTGGTGCGACCGGGGATGCGCGTGTTGGATCTGGGCACCGGCACGGGGATTTTGGCTTTGGCAGCGGCGAAGCTGGTCTCCCCCGTCGAGGTTCTCGCCGTAGATAATGATCCCAACGCCATCGCGGTCGCGCGTCGTAACCTCGGCATGAACGACGCGAGCGCCGTCGTCCGTCTCTTGCACGGCTCGCTGGGCGATGTCAGCGGGACGTATGATTTGATTCTGGCGAACATCCTGGCGCCCGTCATCATCGAGATGGCGCAGCATGGCCTGGGCGCGCGCTTGCGTACCGGCGGACGGCTGATCGCCTCCGGCATTTTGGCCGAGCAGCAGGATGAGGTCGTCGCGGCCTTGCGCCAGAACGGCCTGGAATTGTTAGAGACGCAGCAGAGAGGGGATTGGGTCGCCTTGATTGCGGAGCGGGCGCGCCTTGTCTGAGCGCCCCGATTGAAAAAAACACCGACGGCCTGCAAGACTCTTGCAGGCCGTCGAATTAAATGAAAAAATCACTCCATGCGGTTACGGCATCGTGCTTGTAAAAAGTGCGAACAGCATTCGCCCTTACCTGCCCCGTGTACCCTTTACTTCTTTCACGGGAAATATCTGTAAACATCCTTGCGATGCAAAAACCGAACAAAGACCCCTTGATCGTCTACCACTTCTATCCCTATTCGGTAGTCACCTAAACGAAGGCGGTAGAACGTATCATACCCCCTGCATTTTCTTCAGCCCCCTCACCGTGTCAATCGTGG
>JAAZNO010000423.1 GCA_012798275.1 Chloroflexota bacterium | reverse complement strand
TCCAGCCACGTTCAGCGGGGATGCCGCTGCCGAAGCCAGGCGCCAATGAGCGCCAGCCCCAACATGACGGGCCAGACCCACAGCAGATCCGCCATCAACGGCGGCGGGGTGAGCTCCTCCGTCGGCTCGAAACGGAAACAGGCCAGGCGCGCGCGTTTGGCGATCACGTCCTCAATGTCATCGGGATCGATGCCCAGCGACCGCAGATAAGCGGCTAGCGTCCCCGGATTGCAGCGCATGGCCACGGGATAGAGCGCGCGAATCTCCTCCGCTTCGGTGATCACCTCCGCGCGCATGGCCTCCGCGCCCTGCCAGGTCTGCACCGTCACCCGTGGATTGGCCATGACGTTGCGATACCAGTCGGAGCGTTCGCCCAAGCCGCAGGGCACGATGAGCTTCCCGCGATAGGTGAAATAGCGGGTCACGACGCGATGCGGGCGTCCGCTTTCACAGTCGGTGGTGGTGATCAGGGCGAGGACATGCCCCAAGACGCGCCCCAACCCCATCCGCCATGCCAGGATCGGCACACGCCTCGCCAGCTTCAAAAGCATCCCTTGCGGATAAGGGAACGGCGGCGACATTTCTGTACACGAATTCATGGTTCACCTCCGAGAGAGCGAAAAGGCGAGAAGGCGAAAAAGCGGTAGAGTCGCCAGGTCAGCGTGCTCCTCGCCGGTCAGATCCCTGCCGCAGCAACGGTTACGGCCGCGTCGCCGCGGCGGGAGATACCCTTCACACCCTGCGCCACCCTCGTTTTGGACGGCGCTTCTTCGGCCCGAACGCGGCTGATCTTGCTTCACCGTGAAATTCGGGACGCTTCAGGTTCATCACGCGCCGCTGCATCCAAATCACCGCTGCGAAGCGGCAGCCTTCTGTTCCCCTTCGGATTTGGGCTGCAGCTCCCGGCGCAGCTTCTCCAGCTCCAGCTGCTCGCGTTGTTCCTCCAGGGCCGCGCTGCGGCTCTCCCGCCGCTCCTTGCGCCATGCCAGCGCCGTCGTGGAAATGAAGCCCAGCGCCGTGAGCAACGTCGAGGCCACCGAGACGATCAAGGCAATCCGTTCAGCAAGAGGCAACGGCGGAACGGGCTGCGACGGCTCGCCAGGCCGCGTCGCCATGCCGGTGTAGCGCGGCACGCTCAAATACAATAACAGCGCGCCCAGAATCAACCCCAGCACGCCGAAGAGCAACAAAAACATCCGCTGCCAGCTGCGCCATTCCCGGCCGTCCATCATCCCGCCTCCTGCACGTGAGTACTTTGTCAAGCATCAATTGAGCTATCTATTACCCACATCTCCACAACGGCGGGGAAATGTGGTAAACCGATTTCCAACCGAGACCGGGTTGGAGGATATGAGCGTTGACTGAGAATGGTGCAAACCTCAAAACCTACGCCAATCGTTCACGCAGCCAGGCCAGGCAATCGCCGGGCGTGCCGATGGGAAAGGGCAACCCTTCCGCGTGGGGACTGCCCACTAGCTGTTGACGGTCCAGCGAGACCAGATACGCTGCCTGCACAGCCAGTGCCTCGGCAACCACGCCGGCATCTGGCGGATACACCACCACAACCTGGGCCTGCGCCAGCAACGCCGCATCCGACGTCGGTCCAACCCGCACGCCGGCGCGATCCAGCAGCAGCGCCAGCCGCGTCTTGCTCGCGGGCGACTTTCGCGCCAGCACGGCGTCTATCTCCGCTAACACGGTTGGACCCACCCATAGCGCGATTACGCCAGCCTCTCCCAATTTCAGCAGCTGCCGCGCCCCGCCCGTTTCCGAAAGCACCGCCGCGAACAACGCGCTGGTATCCAGAAAAACCCGCTCAACCGTCACGGCGTTCACGCTCCTCGCGCAGCGCCTGGAGCATCGTCTCCAATGTCAATCCGTCAGCAGCCCATTGTTCTGCCACCTGGTCGGCCAACGCATCAATCACCGATACCTTAGGGCTTAGGACAAAAACGCCGCCCAAGTCAATCAAGGTGAAGTTCTCACCGCCGCGCAGCCGGTAAGTGTCGCGCAGCTTCTTGGGGAGCGTTAATGCTCCCCGGTCGGTCATCTGCACAGTAGTCTCAAACATCGCACACCCCTTTCTGTTTTACTGCTTTTCTGATTTACAGTATAGCAGAAAAACGGACAGATTACAATCGTCTTCTATTGAAGTCTCTCTGGTACCAGAAACACCACCGCTACCGGAAACAGGCGCACCTGTACGTTGGCATACCGGGCACGGATTTGGGCAAGCTCCGGCTCCAGTTCGCCGGGAATCTGTGCTAACCGGGTCTCCAGAGCCGCAACATTGCGGCTGTATTGCTCGCGTTCCGAAGAGGTGAACAGTTCCAGCTGCACATACTCGGGCTCGTCCAGCTCCCGGCGGATGGCCGTTTCCAGCTTGCCCAAAATCGCTGTGATGTCGGCTTTCTCCTGTGCCTCGCGCTCATCGAGCAGCCGCTGCAGGCTTGCAGCGCGCTCCTCCATCCGCGCTTCCAACGCTCGCTGCAACGGCGCCTCAATTTGCGACCACAACCCACTCGGCCGCACGCGCCCCGGTTCGGCTGGCAACTCATCCGC
>JAAZNO010000422.1 GCA_012798275.1 Chloroflexota bacterium | reverse complement strand
TGATGATACTTCACCGCGACGCCCATCGCCTCCAGGTGCATGCTGATGCGGGAGCGCAGATTGTACAGCCGATCCAGGGGCGGGATCGCGTGGTAGCCGCCGTGGAGCGGAATCCCATAGCCGCTGCCTAATTCGTAGCTCTTCCAATCCGCCTCAGCCGATTCCACCCGATACGAAGCGGTGTTCATGGTGTTCTGATAGGAGACGCCGTCGAAGATGTAGAACTCGAATTCCGGCCCCCAAATGCTGCAATCGGCGATGCCCGTCTGTTTCAAGTAGTCCTCGGCGCGGATGGCGATGTTGCGCGGATCGTAGGGGAAGATTTGCCGGGTGTCCGCCTCGAGCGTGACGCAGATGAAACTCAGGGTGGGAATTTCCCAGAACGGATCCTGAAATCCCGTCGCCAGATCCGGCACCATGACCATATCGCCGGCGCTGACGCTCTTAAATCCCACACTGGAGCCATCAAAGCCCACGCCGTTTTCCATCAGCCGGGCGTTGAAACAGCCGACAGGCACGGTGACATGATGCCAGCGTCCCCACAGATCCGAAAACTTGAGGTCCACCTGCATGATGGAACGCTCCTGGATGAACGCCAAAGCCTCCTCGAACGTTTGGAACATGACCTACCTCCCTCCCTGGATTGATGGCAGACTCATTTCAATGGATCTTGGGCATGGCTCGGAGCGCCTCGTAAGCCGGGCGCGGCGAGCCATCGAAGTTCAACACACTGTAGGGAGCGTTGGGATCGGTCGGCCCCAGGCCGCCTTTCTGCGCGTAATCGAGGTTCCAGAGGAAAGCCAGGTGGACAAAGCCCCATTGCCGCATCAGTTGAAAGGCTTCCACATCCCATTGCGCCTGTTCCGCCAGAGTGTTGTCCCAGGCAAATTCGAAGCCCACCGGCGCTTCCGTCCACCCTTCCGCCGTCGCCCAGCCAAACTCCGTGAGGCACACCGGCTTGTTGTAGCCCGCGCGCTGTACCATCGTGTAATAATCCCAAATGGTGCTCTTGAACGACCAGGAGTGATGGGGATTGTCGAAGGGCCCCCGGAAATGGGCGGTGGGATCGTTATACCCCTCGTTCCAGGTGACGTTGGGCGGCATGTTGATGCCGTTGTGATGCGCGCCGACACAATCGGCGTAATCGAGGAAGCCCGCGGCAATCATCCGCTCCAGATACAGGTAGTCGTCCATGTACAACCACCGATTGGGGTTGGCGGAGTCCGTCGCAGTCACGCCCGTCGGGGAAAGCGCGCCGCTGATGACGATGATGTTGGGATCCCGGCTCTTGATGGCCTGATACGCCAGGCGCAACATCTCCACGTACCGCTCCGGATTGAGGCCTTCAGCGGTGTCCCATTCACGGTTGAGGTTTTGCTCGTTCCACACCTCGATGGCGTGAATGCGCCCCTTGTAGCGGTCTACCACCTCGCCCAAAAACGCCGCATACAGCGACAGGTCGTCCGGCGGCGCGCCGAGCGGATCGGCGTCAATGTAAGAACGGGTCCACTCCGGCGCCGCGACGACGCTGAGCATCACCTTCAGCCCCATCGCGTTGGCCGATTCGACGACCGGGTCGTAAAGGCTCCAATCAGGCGGAGATGTTTTGTCGGGATGCACATCGGTCCACCGCAGCTGCTGCTTCATCCAATCGAAGCCCAGCTGCTCCTTGATCTGACGCATGGTATAGCTGTAATCGCCAACCACGGGGATCACGCCCTGAGCGGCGACGCCATAACCGAACTGTCCCCACGGGAGCGGCGGCAGAGTTGCCGTACCGACAGCCGTCGCCATGGGGGTAGGCGTCGGCAAGACGATCTCGCCCACACCCGGCAGCGAGGCCGTGGGCTGAATGCCGGCCTGCGGCGCGACGGCCGTTGACGTGACCGGCGCGACTTTGGCGCTCTCCGTCGGCGTGAACAGTGACGTCCCACTCACCGCGCAGAGCGCCCCCAATCCCAGCAAGACCACCCAGATGATCCCCACCATCACCAACGAGCGTCCATGTAACCCGCGCAGCGTCTCCTGTAAGTTTTGCCAGAAGGGACTCTTCATACACTTGCCTCCCTGCGTGCTTTTGAGATGCTGCGTCATGACATGCGCACGGATGGCACACCACAGCATATCAGGGCTGAGTATACCCGGCTTCGTCAAAGGGGCAAGCAAACGCGGGCGACTTTCATCGCCCGCGTCTCCTCCATGACAGCGTCAGCCGGCCACTCAGGACTTGCACAACGCGCAGTTCGACCCGTCCTGGTTGGTTCGCACCTCGTACCGCGCCTCGCCGACCTGCAAGATCACGCGATAGCCGGGGACGATCACCGTCAGGCAGGCAACGCCCGGCTCCGCACACCCCAGGCAGGAGTCGGGCCATTCCACCGCTTCCGTCGAGACGACGGAAATCTCGCTTCGCGAAATCCCCTGCCGCTCCGCCAGCCAGGCGATGGCGCGTTGGGCGGCGGCACCTGTCGGCGACAGCTCAGCCGGCGCGGGGGTAGCCAGTTTCTGCTCACACACCACGAAATTCGCCGGATTGCGGCCGGTGTGGACGTCATATTCCCGCCCGCTCTGATCGGTGAAGCGATACTGATAGCCGGGCGTGATCACCTGCGCGTACATCATCCCCGGTTGAGGACAGCCAAGACTGGTATCCGGCCACTCGACTTCAGCAGCCGAGATCAGCGTGAGCGTTTCCGGCGCGACGCGCAGCTTCTCCGCCAGCGACTCGCGCACCCGGTCCGCCGTCGGTGTCACAGCGGCGCCGCCCTCTCCCGTCGCGTCGCACAACACCGCCACTTGCAGCTCCTGATCCGTGTGCAATGTCACCGTCTCACCCTCCTTAGCGGTGAAAGTAAAACGCCAACCGGGCGTGATCTCCGCCGCGTAGATGACGCCGGGCTGCGGACAGCCCAGGCTCGCATCGGGCCACTCCACCGGCTCGGCGGTCACCAGCGTGAGGTCCGTCGCCGGCACGCCGAGACGCTC
>JAAZNO010000056.1 GCA_012798275.1 Chloroflexota bacterium | reverse complement strand
GCCGACATGAGCAAGGACTCGCGGAGCCGCGCCTTCATCAACGCGCTCACCATTTCGGGATTTTTCGACGTGCACGGCTATGTGGAGAGTGAGGCCGAGGTGATCCGCGCCATTGATGACGGGGTCGCGCAGGCCGGCATCGTGATCCCGCCGAACTTTGCGGCGGAGGTGGAACGCGGCGCCGCCCAGGCGCTCGTCATCATTGATGGGAACGATCCCTTTCTGGTGCAATCGGGCTATGCCGCCGCGAATGCCATCGCCCAGGCGCATGGGATGGAGCTGCTGTTGGAGCGGGCGGCGCGACAAGGCATGGAGGGCCTGGGGACGCTGCCCATCTCCACCGCGACGCGCATCCTGTACAATCCGAACATGGACACCGTCATTTTCCTTGTGCCGGGCGTCGTGGTGCTGGTGTTGGAGATTCAGGCGGTCATGACCGCCGCGATGACGGTCGTGCGCGAGCGTGAATTGGGAACGCTCGAACAGCTGCTGGCGACCCCCGCCCGTCCGTTAGAGATCATCATCGGCAAGCTGGTCCCCGGCGTGTTGACGACGGCGGTGAGCATGGTGGTGATCCTGGCGATGGGCATGTTCTGGTTCAAGATGCCCTTTCGCGGCTCGATGGGGCTTTTTGCCTGGCTCTCGTTGATCTTCATCATCTCCGGGCAGGGATTGGGGCTGTTGCTGTCCACCATTGCCAGAAATCAGCGACAGGCCCAGCAGTTTTCGACCCTCTTGATGCTCATCACGATGTTGCTGAGCGGGGTGGTCTACACGCGCCTGACCATGCCGAAACTGGTGCAGTACGTGGGCGACCTGATTCCCGCGACCTATTTTATCCGCATCACGCGCGGCATCATCACCAAAGGGGTGGGGATGTCGTTTTTGTGGGAGGACATCGTCGTGCTCACTCTCTATGCCCTGGTCGTCATCATCGTGGCCGGGCGCATGTTCAAGAAGCGGCTGGACTGACGTCGCCCTTTCGCCCTTCGCTTACTTGCCTTTTCGCTTAATTGCTCTTATGGACGTCACAATCACTGCTCAAAATCTGGTCAAAACCTTCCACACGCGACGGGGGACGGTGAAAGCCGTGGACGGCGTCACCCTGGAAGTGCGGCGTGGCGAGACGTTCGGTCTCATCGGGCCCGATGGCGCCGGGAAGACGACGACGACGCGAGTCATCCTGGGGTTGCTGCGCCGCACGGCGGGCGAAAGCGCCATCCTGGGGTACGATTCCATGCGTGACCCTTACGCCATCCGCGAACGGATCGGGTACATCGCGCAGCAGTTCGCCTTGCCCGCCGACCTCACCGTGATGGAGAACATGCGCTTTTTCGCCGATGTCCACGGCATGAGCCTCGCGGAGCAAAAGCGGCGCATCCCGGCGCTCCTGGAATTTGCCGGGCTGACGAAATTTACGGACCGCCTGGGCGGGCGCCTTTCCGGCGGCATGAAGAAGAAGCTGGCACTCGCGTGCAGCCTCGTCCATGAGCCGCAGGTTGTCCTGCTCGACGAGCCGACGCTCGGCGTGGATCCCGTCAGCCGCCGCGAGTTCTGGAATCTCCTGGGACGCTTGCGCGCGGAGCAAGGGCTGACCATCTTTGTCTGCACGCCCTACATGGATGAAGCCGAGCGCTGCGATTGGGTGGGACTGCTGTATCAGGGGCAGATCATCGCCCGCAACACGCCCGCTGCCATCAAGCAAATGGTGCCCGGACGGCTATTGCAATTCGCGCCGCAGCCCTTTCCGCCCGCGCAACGCCTGGTCACCGGCATGGAAGGGGTGCTGGAAGTGCAGACCTATGGCGCCAACTTGCACGTCTTTGTGGACGACGTCGCCCGGCGTCAGCCGCAGATCGAGGCGGCGTTGCGCGCGGAGGGCATCCGCTATGACGGCTTTCGGGAGATCGAGCCGCGCATGGAAGAGGCCTTTATCTCGTTGATCCGTCGTCGCCGCGAGGCAAACGGGGAGGGCGCTGCATGAGACTCCCCTGGCAACGTCCTTCCCGCGAGCCGGAGCCGACAGAGCATCCCATCGTCATCGAGCATTTGACCAAGCGTTTTGGCGATTTCGTCGCCGTGGATGACGTCAGTTTTCACGTCAACGCGGGCGAGGTTTACGGCTGGTTGGGTCCCAACGGCGCGGGGAAGACGACGACGATCCGCATGATGCTGGGGCTGATGCGGCCTACCTCGGGGCGGATCTGGGTGCTGGGCTACGATCCGGCCACACAGTCGAAAATCATGCAGCAGCACGTGGGCTACATGTCGCAGCTCTTCACCCTTTACGAAGATCTGACCGCTGCGGAAAATATTCGTTTCTATGGGCTGGCGTATGGCCTGCCGCGGGACGTGCTGCGACAGCGTCAGGCGGAGATCATCGCCATGGCGGGCCTGGAGGGGCGTGAAAACGAGCTCACGGCGCACCTTTCCGGCGGTTGGAAGCAGCGTCTGGCATTGGGCTGTGCCATCGTCCACAACCCCCGGGTGGTGTTCCTGGATGAGCCGACGGCGGGCGTGGATCCCATCAGCCGCCGCGAGTTCTGGGGGCTGATCTACGCCATGGCGAAAAAGGGGGTCACCGTGCTGGTGACCACGCATTACATGGACGAGGCGGAGCTGTGTCAGCGCGTGGCATTCATCAGCGAGGGGCACCTCATTGCCCTGGATTCCCCGGAGCGGCTCAAGGCCACGGCGATGCGCGGCCAAATCCTGGAGGTGAACACGCCGACGCCGGATCGGGCGCTGCAGGCGCTGGATGCGGCGAAGAAGCGCGGCGAGCTGCCGTTGCTGGATGTGGCGCTCTACGGCGCGCAGCTGCACGTGGTGGTGCCCGATGCTAGTGCCGGGAAGCCGCGGGTGTGGGAATACTTGAGCGCTCAGGACGTCGCGGTCACGGCGGTCGAATGGATCGCGCCGACGCTGGAAGATGTGTTCATTTCTTCTGTCAAGTCGCGCGATGAATGAACGTGGGCGCGTGGACACGTGGGCACGTGAGAGCGTGAGTTGTCAGCTGTGAGTCGTGATCGAAGGCTGCGACGACTCTCTTCTCACGGCGCTCTATTTTCATGAGGAGACAAGAGATGAGGAAGCCGGGGCATGTTTTGAGTTTTCTCCTGGCGGCGTCTCTGCTATGGGGGGGCTGCCAGGGGATCATCCAGGGGGCTGCGACGGAGCAGCCCCTGGAGGCGTCGGGCATCATTCAGGCCGAAGAAGTGCTGATCGCCAGCGAATTCGGCGGCCTGGTGGCGGAGCTTGTGGTCAAAGAGGCCGATACCGTGCAGCAGGGCGATGTGCTGTTGCGCATCGATACCGCGATCATTGACGCGGAGATCGAATCCATGGCCGCGATGGTCGCCGTGGCGGAGGCGGGCGTGGCGCAGGCGCGGGCGGGGGCGCGTCCGACAGAACTTGCCGTCGCTGAGGCGCAGCTGGCGCAAGCGGAAAGTGGCCTGCTCACTGCCCGGCAAGCCGTGAGCGACACACAGATGTTGCTGGCGTCGCCGCAAGACCTGGATTTGCAGATTGCGGTGCTTCGTGAGCAGATCGAGGCGGCGCGACACCGGGAAGCGCAGGCGGCGGCGTTGAAGGATTACGCCGAAAGCATGTTGCCGGCGGCCGCGGCGGTAGTCGCGGAGTGGGGTGAGGGGGGCCGCTATCGTTTCGCCGTCAACTGGCAGGACGTGCTCGACCAACTGCCGCCGGCATTGGTGGAATTGTTGCCCACGGACCCTGCCGTGCCGCCGGGGGTCATTCCCGATGGCGATTATACCTGGGGCGATTGGGAACTGGTGGTGGAGAATGGGCAGCCGCAACTTTACAAGTGGATGAACATCACCGTGCCGGACGCGGTGCTCCTCGCGCCGCACTATGCCTGGCAGGCGTGGATTGGCCTTAACGCCGCGAGCATCAGCCGCGAGGGGCTGGAGGCCGAACTGGCGGATCTCTACGCGCAGCGCGCCAACCCGCAGGCGCTCATCTCTGCCGTCAATACGGCGGTGAGCACACAGGAACAGCTCGAGGCGCAGGTGGCCATGGCGCAGGCGCAGGTGGACGGTCTGAAAGCGGGGCTGCAGCCGGCAGACCTGGCGGCGTTGGAAGCGCGCCAGGTGCAGGCACAGGCGGGGCTGGAGGCTCTCCAACAGCAGCGTGAGATGTTGACGCTGCGGGCGCCCTTCACGGGCACAGTGGTGGCCGTCCCCGTCAATCGCGGTGAGGTGGCGGTCGCCGGGGCGACGTTGCTGACGCTGGCGGATCTGAATCGCCTGCAGCTCGTCGTCTACATCCCGCAGACGCGGTTAGGAGAGGTCTACCTCGATCAGCCCGCGCAGATTACGGTGGATAGTTTCCCCGGCGAGACCTTTGAGGGGCGCGTGGTGCACATCTCCGAGACGGCAGAGTTCACGCCGCGCAATGTGGCGACCAAAGAGGAGCGGGCAAACCTCGTCTTCGCGGTCACCCTTCGGGTGCCCAACCTCGACGGCCGGCTCAAGCCGGGGATGCCTGCCGATGTGGTCTTCCAATGAGTGCGGGAGAGCCTGGGAGTTGACATGTTCCTGTGGCACGCTACCGCGGATGAAAATGTGAGTTGTGAGCAGTGAGTCGTGATCGAAGGCTGCGACAGCTCTCGACTTACGGCTCACTGTTCTCTATTTTCCGAGAAGGACAGGGAGAACAGAGCGATGAGAGCGGGATTATCTGATGCGCCTTTAGCGCTGCGGTCTGCCGGTGGCTTCAGGCGGGCCGGCCTCAGGCCGTGGCTGGCCGTGGTGTTGCTCGGCGTGTGGACGCTGGTGGGCTGTTCGGCGGGATTGGGCGATGCGGAGAAAACGCCGTTGGTGGCTTCGGGGACGATTCGGGCGATGGAAGTGCGGATCAGCAGCGAGCTCGGTGGACGGGTGGCGGAAATCCCCGTGCAGCTCGGCCAATCCGTGACGAAGGGCGAGATTCTCGTGCGCCTGGATGCGACCCCCTGGAAATTGCAGCTGCAACCTGCTGAGGCCGGCGTCGCCGTGGCGCGGGCGGACCTGGGAGCGCTCAGAGCGGGGGCGTATCCGGCGGAGATCGCGGCGGCGCAAGCGGCGCTCGCCCTGGCGGAAGCCCAGCAGGAGGGGGCGCGGCGCGCCTGGGATGAGGCGCTTGCCCAGCTGCAGCATCCGCAGGAGCTGGAAACGCAGATTGTCGCGGCCCGGACACAGGTGGCGCTGGCGGAACAGGGGGTCCAGAAGGCCGACGCGGATCTGCGGAACGTGCAGTACCGTTATGACCGTCAGCGCGCGATGGAATGGGAGCTGCGCGCGGCGCAGGAAGCCCTGGCCGCTGCTCAGGGAGATGAGCAGACGGCGAAAACGTTTCTGGCCCAGCTGCTTGCTCTCCGCCGGAATCCGCTGGGCTACGAAGTGCAGGCCCGCGCGGCCGAGGGGAAATATCATGCCGCTGAAGCGGGTGTGGCGGTGGCGCAGGCGCAGCTCGAAGACCTGCTGGCCGGTCCGACCGCGGAGGAGCTCGCCGTCGCCGAAGCCAAAGTCCGGCAGGCCGAGGCGGAGGCGAACGTGTTGCGGGTCAAGGTGGAAAAGTGCACGCTCACCAGCCCCCTGAATGGGGTGGTGGTGAATCAGGTATTGCGGGTGGGGGAGCTCGCCGCGCCCGCCGCAACGATTCTCACCGTGGCGGATCTGAGCGTGGTGACGCTCGAGGTGTATGTCCCGGAAAACCGCGTCGGCGAGGTGCAACTGGGCCAGAGCGTGCAGGTGACGCTGGACGCTTTCCCCGACCGCAGCTTCGAGGGACAGGTCATGCACATCAGCGACGAGCCGGAGTTCACGCCGCGCAACGTGGCGACGGCCGAGGAACGCCTCAATACGTTTTACGCCGTGCGGATTCACCTCGAAAACCCGGATCTGCTCCTCAAGCTCGGGATGCCGGCTGACGCCAGCTTCTAAATCGCCAGGCGCGATTGCGCATCGCCGCGTGATGGTGCACGAAATGGATGCAGTTTTCGTCGCGGCTACTACATTTTGTTCACCTTGTCAAATCTCCAGTTATGAGTATGATACTTCCTGAGAGTGGACATGTTCCTGTGACACACCCTGGATGATGAAAATGTGAGTCGTGAGCAGCGACGGCGACGGCTCACGGGTTCGACACGAGCCCACCGCGCTGAAGCGCGGTGTTTGAGGACGCAGCAGCCCCGGGGGCCAGGAATTTCTCATCTGATTCGTGAAATTCGGGTTCATTCGGGGCCATTTTCGAAGGAGGAACCCATGCCGGCTATTCCTGCGCTCATGGACGCGATGGTGCTACACGCGCCGGGCGCTCCGCTGACGTTGGAGCGACTCCCTGTCCCTCGTCCTGCCAGTGGGCAAGTCTTGATACGCGTCCGCGCCTGTGGTGTCTGTCGCACTGACCTGCACGTGTTCGACGGCGATCTGCCGCATCCCAAACTGCCGCTGATTCTGGGACACGAGATCGTGGGGGAGGTGGTCGCCGCGGGCGCCGGCGTGACGAAGTTCGAGCCCGGCGCGCGGGTGGGCGTCCCCTGGCTGGGGTACACCGACGGGACCTGTCGTTTCTGCCTGCAGGGACAGGAGAACCTCTGTGAGGCGGCGCGCTTCACCGGCTACACCCTCGACGGCGGCTATGCGGAATACGCGGTCGCGGATGCGCGCTACACTTTTCCCCTGGGCGAGGGCGATCCCGCTGAGCAGGCGCCGTTGCTCTGCGCCGGTTTGATCGGCTATCGGGCGTATCGCCTGGCGGGGGAGAACGCGCGGCGCATCGGCCTGTATGGATTCGGCGCCGCCGCGCACATTCTGGCGCAATTGGCGGTCTACCAGGGACGTGAGATTTACGCCTTCACCCGTCCCGGCGATCGCGCGACCCAGGCCTTTGCCCGGCAGCTGGGCGCGGTTTGGGCTGGCGATTCGGATGCGCTGCCGCCGGAGCCGCTCGACGCGGCGATCCTTTTCGCGCCGGTGGGAGCGCTCGTGCCGTTAGCGCTGCAAGCGGTGACCAAAGGCGGCGTGGTCGTCTGCGCGGGCATCCACATGAGCGATGTCCCGGCGTTCCCCTATCGCCTGTTGTGGGAAGAGCGCCACATCCGCTCGGTGGCGAATCTCACCCGGCAGGATGGCGAGGAATTTCTGGCGCTCGCCCCGCGCGTGCCGGTGCGCACGACCGTGCGGCGTTACCCCCTCGCTGCAGCCAACATCGCCCTCGACGACCTGCGTCACGGGCGTTTCGAGGGCGCGGCAGTGCTCGATTTTGCCTGTGAGGCTGCACCTGACGCCGGAGCGTGACCGTTCCCGGCTCGTCCTTTTGCCATTCCGCTTTCTCGCCTTTTCGCTTTTTCGCATATTTCTCAGAAGGCTCTTATGACAAAAACAGTGCTGATTGTTGGTGCGGGTGTAGGGGGGATCGCTACGGCGGCCCGTCTGGCAAAGGCCGGGTACAAAGTCACCGTGTTGGAGAAGACGGATCGCCCCGGTGGCCGGGCTTCGACTATTGAGCGCGATGGCTTTTTCTTTGACACGGGGCCTTCGCTCTTCCTCATGCCGCCTACCTTTGCCGCGACCTATGCGGCGCTGGGCGAGCGGATGGAAGATCATCTGGATCTGGTACGGATTGATCCGACGTATCGTGTGCATTTCAACGACGGCTCGACGCTCGATCTGACATGTATTCCATTATCACCAGCCTGATGAAAATCGCCGAAGGCTTTGGCGCGACTTTTCATTACAATGCACCTGTCAAACGGGTGGATACGGCGGACGGACGCGCCACAGACGTCACGCTCGAAAATGGCGAGCAGCTCCGGGCAGATGTCGTCATCGTCAACGCTGATCTGCCTTATGCCTACCAGGAGTTGCTGCCCGGCGATCCGGACGCGCCGCGCATGGACAAGCTCAAGTACACATCTTCGACGCTGATGTTCTACTGGGGCGTCAAGGGTGAGCGTACCGACAAGCTGCTGCACCATAACGTTTTCCTCTCGGATCACGTGTACGAGAAATCCTTCGCGGAGATTTTCCACGAGCAGCTGCTGCTCACTGAACCCTCGTCCTATATCCACGCGCCGGTGCGCACCGTCCCGGAGTTTGCGCCGCCGGACGCCGATGCCCTGATGGTGCTCGTCCCCACAGGACATCTTGACGCTGCTCGCCGGCAGGATTTCCCCGAGTTGCAGGCGCGTGCCAAAGACTGGGTCTTCCAACGGCTGGCATGCATCGGATTGCCTGATCTCAAGGAGCGCATCGTCCTGGAAGAGACGCTACCGCCGCATCTGGAACCTGGCCAAGGGCGCGACCTTTGGCCTGAGTCACAACGTCATGCAGGTGGGGTATCTGCGCCCGCACAACCGCCACAAGCGGTATAAAAATCTGTACTTTGTCGGCGCGAGTACCCATCCCGGCACCGGAGTGCCCATCGTGTTGCTTTCGGCCATGCTCATCGAGGAGCGCCTGAAGCGGGAACAGCCTTTGTGAGCTGGTCATCTTTCATTTTTCGTCGCCTATTACCCGTCACTTTTGACTGCTGACCGATGACAACGGACACGGATTCTTGGGAACGCCGGTTGCTGGACTGGGCTTATCGGGGATTGGAGACAGCGCCGTTGCCCTCCTGTGAGGCTGCGCCTGTCGCCCTGTTGAAGTGCGCGTATCGCGCCAGCGCCGACGTCATTCGCCAACACAGTCGCACCTTCCGCCTTGCCTCGCGCTTGCTGCCGCGCGCTAAACGTGACGCCGCCCGGGCGCTCTACGCCTTCTGTCGTCTCAGCGATGACCTGGTGGATCATGTCGAAACGGCGTCCCTGGCAGTGCTGGAATCCTGGCGCCGGCGGGCGTTGCATGATTGCCCGGCGCCGGACGATCTGCTCGTCATTGCCTGGCACGACACGCAGCGGCGATATGGGATTCCCGTGGTCTATGCGGAACAGTTGCTCGACGGCGTGGCGCGGGATCTGGTCCAGACGCGCTATGACACGTTCGCTGAACTGACGGAATATTGTTACGGGGTAGCCTCCACCGTTGGCCTGATGTCTATGTACGTGACGGGCTTCAGCGGTCCAGAGGCCATCCCCTACGCCGTCAAACTCGGCGTGGCCCTGCAGCTCACCAACATCCTCCGCGATGTCGGCGAGGACTGGGCGATGGGACGTCTGTATCTGCCGTTAGAAGAGCTGGTGGACTTCGGCATTACGGAATCCGCTATCGCCGAAGGGAATGTGGATGCGCGCTGGCGCGCTTTCATGCGCTTTCAGATTGAACGGGTGCGCCGCCTGTATCAGGAGTCGCTGCCGGGCATCGCCCTGTTGCACCGCGATGGACGTTTGGGCATCGCCGCAGCTGCCGAACTCTACGGCGCCATCCTCAATGACCTGGAGGCGCATGGGATGGACAATCTCACCCGCCGGTCGCATCTCAGCGCGGGGGACAAGCTGCGTCTCCTACCGGGCATCTGGCGTCGGGCCATGTTCACCGGCTACTGATT
>JAAZNO010000055.1 GCA_012798275.1 Chloroflexota bacterium | reverse complement strand
CCTGCCGAGGCGATCGCCGCCGGCATCGGCATGTTGCACCAGGATCCGCTCGACTTCCCGCCCATCACGGCGCTGGAGAATTTCCTCCTGGGCTTCGACAACCGCCTGATCCCCAAACGCCGTGAGGCGCGCCAACAGCTGCTGAGCCTGGCGCAGCGCTTCGACTTTCCCCTCGATCCCGAGGCGCCGGTCGAACGGATGACCGTCGGCGAACGCCAGCAGCTGGAGATCCTCCGCCTGCTGGCGCTGGGCGCTGAAGTCCTCATCCTCGATGAGCCTACGACGGGCATCTCCGCGCCGCAAAAGGTGCAACTCTTTGCCACCTTGCGCCGGCTGGCAAAGGCAGAGGGCAAAAGCATCGTCTTCGTCTCCCACAAACTGGAAGAGGTCGAAGCCCTGTGCGACGAGGTGACCGTCCTGCGCCTGGGCCAGGTCACCGGCCACGAAAAGATGCCCGTCCCGCTTGAGACATTGGTGCGGCTAATGTTCGGACAAAGCCTCGCCCTCCCGGATAAGACCGCCGTGCCGCTGGGCGAAACGCTCCTCGCAGCGCGGGGGCTCACCATCCCCGGCTATCGCCTGACCGTGACCGGCGGCGATCTGGAAGTGCGAGCGGGTGAGGTCATCGGCTTCGCCGGTATGGAAGGGAGCGGACAATCGCTGTACTTGCGGGCGCTGGCGGGCCTGTTGCGCCCCAAGACGGGCAGCATCCGCCTCGCCGGTGAAGAGCTGGTGAACCGGAGCTACCGCGAGTTCATGGCGCGCGGCATCAGCCTGTTGCCCGCCGATCGCCTCGCTGAGGGGCTGGTGCGCGGGCTGAGCCTCGCCGAACACTTTCCCTTACGCCGCAGCACCCCCTTCTTCATAGACTGGGAAGCCAATGCCGCTTACACCCGCGAGCAAATCGCCTTCTTCAACATCAAAGGCACGCCCGAGACGCCGGTAGAGGCGCTCTCCGGCGGCAACCAACAGCGCCTGCTGCTGGCGCTCCAACCGCCCGATCTGCGGGTGCTGATTCTGGAGCATCCTACCCGCGGGCTGGACATGGAATCCACCCGCTGGGTGTGGGAGCAGCTACTCAAACGGCGCAACAGCGGCGCCGCCATCCTCTTCACCTCCGCCGACCTGGACGAGATCCTCACGTACAGCGACCGCGTGGTCGTTTTCTTCAACGGGGAGATGCTGCCGCCGTTGCCCACTCCCGAAGTCACCGTGGAGTCGCTGGGCTATTTAGTCGGGGGAAAGCGCCCCACCCCCTCGGAGGCGCATGAAACCTGAACGAAAATTCTGGCAATCAGCGTTATTCTGGAATGTCGCGCCCCTCCTGGCCGCCTTGCTCTTCACCACGTTGCTCATGCTGGCGGTAGGCGCGCCGCCGCTGCGAGCCTTCGCCGAGATTCTCCAGGGCGCGTTTGAAAGCCCGCAAAAATGGGCCGATGTCGCCATGGCCTGGACGCCGCTGGCGCTGATCGGCGCGGGCATGAGCCTCACCTTCGCCGCCGGGCTGTGGAACATCGGCGCGGAAGGGCAGATGATCCTGGGAGCGATTTGCGCCACGTGGGTCGCCCGCAACGTGACGTCGCCACAGCCCATGCTGCTGGGACTCATCGTGCTGGCGGGCCTGGCAGGGGGCGCGCTGTGGGGCCTGCTCACCGGCGGCCTCAAAGTCTACGCACGCGTCCACGAGATTTTCGCCGGACTGGGACTCAATTTTATCGCCACGGCGCTCATCATCTGGCTGATCTTCAACCCCTGGAAGCCGGAACGCGGTGCGACGATGTCCGGCACCGTGCCCTTTCCCGAAGCCGCCTGGGTTCCGCGCCTGGGGAACACCCGCCTCGCGCCGCTGTCTGTCGTGCTGGCGCTCATTGCCGTGCTCGTGGCCTACTTTTTGCTGAAAGGCAGCCGCTTCGGGTTGGAGCTCCGCGCGATGGGCAAAAATTTGCGCGCCGCCTTCCTGCAGGGGATACCGACCCAGCGGCACACCCTCGTCGCCTTCGCCATTTGTGGGGCGCTGGCGGGACTGGCAGGCGCGCTGCAAGCGACCGCGGTCTATCACCGGCTGATCCCGCGCATCTCTGGAGGCCTGGGCTACACGGGCATGCTGGTCGTCATCCTGGCCAACTATCGCCCGGAACTCATCCCGGCCGTGGCGATCTTTTTCGCCGCGATTGGCGTAGGCAGCCCGCGCCTGGAGTTGAATTTACAGCTCGACGCCTCGCTGGGGGGCGTGATCGAAGGCACCGTCGTGTTGTTTGTGCTGCTG
>JAAZNO010000421.1 GCA_012798275.1 Chloroflexota bacterium | reverse complement strand
ATCGCCGTAAACCGGGCAGCGAAATTCCCAAACTCTTTTTCATCTACGTACACGATTGCCATGACGACATCAGCTGAAACAAATCAACCATCGTCCAATTCAGTCCTGCTCGCAAGAGATCTCTTTTGGCGCAGTGCGTTGTTTTGGGGTCTGCTGCTCTTGCTGCTCTACGCGGGCTTCGCCTGGCCGTGTTAGCGCTGGCGGGCGAAATCCCGCAGCCCGCGAAGCTCCTGCTCCGCGATAGGAAGGCGCTGTGATCGGTCTGCCTTTGACCCGCCGCATCGGACAGCTGCGCCGCTACCGGCACATCTTGAGCGTCTTCGTGCGGCATGGGTTCGGCTCCATGGTCAGTATGTTGCCCATGGAGCGCACCTGGCGGCAGCGCTGGCGTCGCTATCCCCCTTCTGAGACGCAGTCCCTGCCGGGGCATTTCCGGGAGGCGCTGGAGGAGCTCGGCCCCACTTTCATCAAGCTCGGACAGGTGCTGAGCACGCGCCCCGATGTGTTGCCCCCGGAGTATGTTGCGGAGCTGGCCCGCCTGCAGGATCAGGTCCCGCCGCTGCCCTGGGACATCATGCGGGAGGTGATCGCGGAAGAACTCGGCGCGGCGCCGGAGGCGGTGTTCAAACGGATAGAGCAGCAACCCATGGCCGCTGCTTCTCTGGCGCAGGTGCACGGCGCGCTCCTTGCGGATGGGCAGCAGGTCGTGATCAAAGTGCAGCGTCCCAACATCGTCCCCACCATCGAGGTGGATTTGACCATCCTCAAGGACCTGGCCCACTATGTTCAGCATCACACGCCCGTGGGGGAGTATTACGACCTCGAGGCCATCGCGGATGACTTTGCCGAAACGCTGCATCAGGAGCTCGATTACCTGCGCGAGGGGCACAATGCCGACCGTTTCCGCCAGACTTTTGCCCATGAACCGGGCATTTACATCCCCAAAGTATATTGGGAATACACGACCCGGCGCGTCCTGACGTTGGAACGCATCAGCGGCATCAAGATTGACAATATTGCCGCCCTCAAAGCCGCCGGTTTTGACATGCATCAGCTGGCCACTCAGGCGGCGCGCATGTCGGTCAAGGAGATTCTGGAAGATGGTTTTTTCCATGCCGACCCGCACCCGGGCAACCTGGTGGTGATGGAAAGTGGCGCTATCGGCGCCATGGATTTCGGCATGGTGGGCACCCTCAGCGATGGGGATCGCGTCAATCTCATTCGGCTCTACGCGATGGCCGCGCAGCTGGATGCGGAGGGAGTGGTGGATCAGCTGATCCATATCGGCGCGGCGCCGGCCGATGTGGACCGCCGTCAGCTGGGGCGCGAGATTCAGACGCTATTACGTCGTTACACCGGCATCCCCCTCAACGACATTAAAGCGGCGGAGGTCATCAACGAGATCCGTCCCATTGTCTTCCAATATCGGCTGCGACTGCCCTCAAGCTACTGGTTGTTGGCGAAGGTCATTTCGATCATGGAAAGCATCGGGCGGCGGCTTGATCCTGATTTTGACATTTTTGGATTTGCGCGTTCCTCGGCCCGCAGTCTGCTGCTGAAGGACATTTTGCCCAACCGCCGGCACGCCGAACAGCTCCTGCGCCAGGGCCTGGTCTGGGAGGATTTGCTGGACGAACTTCCGCGCGCTGCCTCACGCTGGCTCGCCCGCATAGATGCCCGCGAGCCGATTCCGTTGGGGCTGGACAAGGGAAGTGTTGATCGGCTGGATCGTATGGTAACCCGCCTGGCGCTCAGTCTCATCATCGCCGGGATGACGATCGGCATTGCCATCATCATGCCTTCTGCCTCGCAGGGGGGCGCCACCCTTCAGGCCGTCCTGTGGTTTGGATTCGCT
>JAAZNO010000054.1 GCA_012798275.1 Chloroflexota bacterium | reverse complement strand
ATAATAAGGTGGCGACGCTCTCCCGAACTGGTCTTCCGCCACCTGGAACCCCAACAAAACGTCCTCTTTGAGCCTTACGTCCAAGGCTTGTTCGATGTGGATCCCGCGGTTGCCCTGGGCGGCGCCCCGCCCAACCGGGTGCCGCTGGAGACCTACCTTCCGCCGCTGGTCACCCTCAAGTATGATGAGGAGGGGCGACCGGTGGAGCCGCCGGCTACGCTGCGTCCCACCCTCAACGACGCGGGGTACCTGGCCTCTCCGCCCGAGATGCTCATCACGCTCGAGGCCGCTCGTCGTCTGATGACAGAAGGGTGTATGCAGTGGATACCTCTTGAGGAAACGCCATACTTTCGAGTAGAACTTACCAAATGCTCCCCCGTGCGGGAGGACTTGATCTCGGCCATCCGCGTGCGGGTGGGGGGCATCTCCGAGCTCACCCCCCAGGCACAGGCGCGCATCGAGGCGGTGGCCCAGCAGATCGTCGAAGAGACCGGACTGCACGTGGACATCATGGTGGGCTCCTCGCCGCAGCCGGTCCTGGTGCACATTCCGGGCTACGCTGGCGTAGCAGGGATCGGATATGTTGAGGAACCCTGGGTCAAGAAGGGCGTGACCACTCAGGTGCGCACAGGGATGAATCGCGCCGACGCGCTGCTCTTCGGCGTGATGCTGGTGGCCTGCCTGCTTTTTCTTTTCAACGCCCAGTACGTATCGGTGCAGGGGCGTTTGCCCGAATTCGGGATTCTACGGGCGCTGGGCTGGCGGCGGAGCGCCCTCTTCACGCTGGTACTGGGAGAAGCGCTGGTGCTGGGGGTGCTCAGCGGCGCTCTGGGCACCTTGATCGCCGGGGGGATGGGGTGGGTCTTGGGCCTGGCGGCGTCCGTGAAGCGGCTCGCGCTGTTGGTGCCGCTGGGGAGTGGCGTGTTCGTCCTGGGCGCGTTGTTGCCGGCCTGGCGCGCGGCCCGCATTCCGCCCTCCCCGCTCACCCAGGCTGGGGAGACGGTAGCGGAGCGCCGCGTGCCGGGCGGAGCGAGCGTGTGGGGCTACGCCATGCGCGGCGTGTGGCGACGACCCGCGCGCACGCTGGCCACGCTGGCCGGGCTGGTGCTGGCGGCCGGGTTGCTGGTGCTGTTGAAGTTGGCGCAGGCGGGATTGGACGGCGTATTGTACGGGACGCTGTTAGGAGCCTGGATTAGCACCCAGGTACAGGCCTATCACCTGACGATGGGCGCCGTGGCGCTGCTGGCAGCGGCGTTGGGGGTGACCGAAGTCATGCTGCTCAACGTCATCCAGCGACGCCGGGAGATCGGGCTGCTGATCGCTCTGGGCTGGCGACGGGGCGAGTTGAGACGTCTCTTTCTGGTGGAGAGTGGGCTGCTGGGGTTGAGCGGCGGGGGGTTGGGAACGGCGTTGGCGGTTCTGGTCTACCGTCTGGCGTATGGCACACTCCCTCCGGAGGCCGCGACGTGGGTGCAGGTGGTCGGGCTGGGGTTCCTCCTGCCGCTGCTGGCGGCGGTGCTGGCTACGCTCTACCCCGTTCACCGGGCTGTGCGCCTGCTCCCCCTGGAGGCCTTGCGGGGCGAGGAACGACCGGCGTCCGCGGGAGCGTTGAGTCCGGTCCTGGCCAGGTTGGGGTTGATGGGGGCGGTTGCTGTCGCGCTCCTGCTCGTTCTCTCCTGGACTCTGGGAGGGCGTCCCACCCCTTCAGCCGCGCCCGAGGTCGAGGTAGGCCCTCCGACCCCGGAGGCCACGTCCACGCCGGGCGCGCCTCCGCGCATGGCGCCGACGCCGACGCCGGTGGCGGTGGAGGGATTGCCGCACTACCGCCTGGATTTGGTGGCCGACGTGACCGAGGGGCGACTTCTGGGGGAGGAGACGCTGACGTTTACCAACCGGAGCGGGGCGGCGCTGGAAAAGGTGGTGCTGCGACTCTATCCCAACTGCCCAGAGTGGACGCCGCAGGGTCTCCACCAGGAGAGCCACTTGCGTTTGCTGGAGGCGCATGTGGATGGGCAGCCGGTCAGCGTGACCCTCACCACCTCGGATACCGTGGCGCTGCTCCCCTTGAGCAAGCCGCTGGGTCCGGGGGAGGAGGCGGTGGTGGAGCTGACCTTTGAACTTCGAGAGCCCCAGCGCGCCCATCCGGGGGTGGAGGGGTGGGCATTGGCCTCCTTCTTCCCCATGTTGGCGGTTCACGAGGAGAGCGGCTGGCGGCTGGACGTGTGTGCCTTCTGCGGCGACGTTGTCTACAGTGAGAGTGCCTGGTACGAGTACAGGATCACGGCGCCGGCTGAGTGGGTGGTGGCTGCGACGGGGGAAGAAGTAGGGCGCCGTCCCCATTCCGACGGGACCCTGACCCACGTCTATGAAGCCGGGCCGGTGCGCGACCTGGCGCTGGCATTGAGTCCAGCGTTTCGCGTCTGGCAGAAGGAGGTGGAGGGGGTGACCGTTGCGGTGTACGCACCTGGCGAGGCACCGCAGGGGGAGGAGCCCTTGAGCATCGCGAGCGAGGCGTTCCGTCTTTTCAGCGAACGTTTCGGGGCCTATCCATATAGCACGCTGCGGGTGGTGGCATTTCCCGACGTTGGCACGGTGGGCATGGAGTATCCGGGCTTGATCTATCTCACCTACCGGCCCGACGATCCCCGGCTCGCCCAGGTCATTGCCCACGAGGTAGCCCATCAGTGGTGGTACGGGGTGGTGGGGAACGACGTGTTCAACGAACCGTGGCTGGACGAGGCGCTGGTCCAATACGCCAGCGTGCTCTACCTGGAGGAAGTGGAGGGCAAGGAAGCGGCGGAGCAGAGACTGCAAGCCTACGAGGAAAAACGGAGGCGGCTGCGGGATCTAGAGAGGTACGATCCACCGGTGAACAGTCCGGTGTGGGCGTTTGCCCCGCCCGAGTTCGAGCATTACTTCGACATTGTTTACGACAAAGGGGCCCTGTTTCTGGATGCGCTGCGCCGGGAGATCGGCGACGCGGCCTTCTTCCAGGGCTTGCGCACCTACTACGAGCGCTATCGTTTTGGCGTGGCCACCGCTGAAGGGTTCCTGGACGCCATGCAACAGGCGGCGGGGCGAGACCTGAGGGCGTTTTTCGAGGCGTGGGTTGGGGATCTGAAGATGCCATGAAGGAGCGGGTGAGATGGGGGGAAACCGGAAGCGGATGATTGTAACCGAGGATCTGACCAAGGTCTACGGCGATGGGGTGATGGTGCGCGCCCTTAGCGGCGTGAATCTGGAGGTGGCCTGTGGAGAGTTCTTGATCGTCACCGGTCCCTCCGGCAGCGGCAAGTCAACCCTTCTCAACCTCATTGGGACGTTGGACGAGCCTACAGCCGGGCGGGTGTGGGTAGATGGGATGGAGGTGAGCACCCTGCGGGGCAACCAGTTGGCCGACTTTCGCCGGGAGCATATTGGCTTTATTTTTCAACTCTTCAACCTCGTCCCTGTGTTCTCAGCGTTGGAGAATGTTATGCTACCCCTTATCCCCTACCGCCGTCAGTGCGCTTTCGATCTGAGGGCGCGTGCTCACGAGTTGCTGGAGGTGGTGGGATTGGAGAAACGCGCCCACCATTTACCCGCGCAACTTTCGGGCGGCGAGCAGCAACGGGTGGCGATCGCACGTGCGCTGGTCAACGAACCCGATATCGTCTTGGCCGATGAGCCGACGGGGAACCTGGATAGCCGGACGGGAGCAGAGATCGTGGCCCTCTTACGACGGCTGAACGAGGTGCGGGAGGTGACGACAGTGCTGGCGACGCACGACGCGACCATCGCTCACGAGGCGGATCGGGTGGTGCGGCTGAAGGATGGGTCTCTCGTCTCTTTGTGATCGCTGAGTTTTCTGGAGCCTGAAGCACGCAGAGGAGGGCGTCGTGACAGCACCGATCCCTGCCTCGTCATAAACCCCGTTGAACCTGCGCCGAACCCGCGTCTGCCGAAGAGCACCGATTTTGTTGCTCCGGTGTGCCGGCAGACGCAAGCATGATTACCCACAATCGGCGAGTTGAGTTATACTTTCACTATCCTTGCACTTTCCCAGGTTCAATAGTCAATTGGGAGCAGATCTGGTCAACAGCGCGCCCCTCTTGAAGTGCCTCCGCCAGCCACTGCAGTAGGTTGCGCTGATGTTCTTGCTGGAGGCGTCGCCGAACGTCGCCACAGGTCAGCGTAGCCTCCTGTGCCGCGGCGCGTTGTGCCTCAAGAAAGCAGAACAGACACGCTATGAGGGCCCAGAAGCGGAGGATGGCCTGGCGCGTCATCATCTGGTAATGATCACTGCCCAAGAGATCCTTCCCGTACTCGAAGCAGGTCTCCACTTCCCAGCGCACTGCCAGAATGTCGACCAACGCTTGCGCCGTCAACTCCATCACCGTGGAGCCCCAGTAGCGCACGGACTTGAGAGGTTCCTTTGGGTCATGACAGGTGATGAGTACCAGGGGTGGCCCCAACTTGCGCACCCAGGTCGGGACGAGATGCGCATACAGCTTCTGCCCGCCCTTGGCAGAGGGCCAGCTGACTTCCACCCAGTCGTCAGGCGTGAGGGTCGCCGCATAGGCCGAGAGCTT
>JAAZNO010000420.1 GCA_012798275.1 Chloroflexota bacterium | reverse complement strand
CGTGCCGGGTAGTTGAGCTCGTCGCCTGCCAGGTCAATGCCCCGCACCACGGGTCCGTGAAAGGCAATCCCCAGATCCACAATTTCCTCGGCCACGCGCAGCGATTCCTCGCGGCCGATCTGCAGAATCAGGCAGGTTCGGAGGTCGTTGTGTTTCTGGCTCTCTGCGACGGCTTCGGTCACCCAGCTCACCACCTCGCCGAGCGAGAAGCTTTGCGCCCGCGACAGGGCCACCGGATTGAAACGCAGCTCCAGATACCGGATGTTGTCGGCAAGGGCGTCAAGGAGCGCTTCCTGGGTGATGCGCTGCACTGCTTCCCTGGAAGTGTAGAAGCGCCGCAGCAGTTTGAATTTCTCCAGGAAGCGATGGAAGTCCGGATAATCATCGGTGACCTGCACGTAAGGGCGCAGCTGTTCGACGTCGTAGCTGGGCAGGTCAATGCCGTGCTCCATGGCGATCTCCGCCAGTGTTTGTAGTCGCAGCGAGCCTTCCAGATGCCGATGTAAATCTATTTTGGGAAGTTTGTGCGCCCAGATTCGCATTAATTTCTGTGAATCCGGCTCTTGTTGCAACATATCCTTTGCAGTCATTGGATGTGTGAGCGTGGTCATGGCGGCAGCTCCTGGAAATACCCTAACGCTGTTTGGCGAGCCAGCCCCAGTACTTGAGGGCGATTAAGCTGTTGATACCCATCCCCAGAGCCAGGGGCAAGTGCAACGTCAGCAGACTGAAGGTCGGCGTCAAATAGGTGCCGGGCCGGCCAGCCAGCGCTGCACTACTGATGAAAATATAGCTGAGGGTGGCTGCAGCAATGAACGCATTTCCAAGATCGAACCAACGGTAATAGGGCAGCATTTTGGTCACGGCCCCCATCCGTTGGCTGAGCATCCGTAGCAAGTAGCCTACATACAAAATGCCGGCGAAGATGGGCAGTGCCAGGTGTGAGGTCAGGATCTGACTATCCGTCATGAGCGCGGCCCTCGTAACATCTGATCGTGTAACAGGCTGCTCAGGAGTACCAGGATGATGCCGGCGAGACACAGGAACCCATTGGCCAGCGGGTCGCCGGTAAAGTCGGGCCAGGCTGTGACAAAGGGGATGCGGATCACGTAGATGAGGGCTCCCAACGTCGTCAAGAGGATCGGGATGCTGTAGAGGCGATAATGCGTAGGGGAATCGGAGCTGCGCTCAAAGAAGCGCGCGATCCCCATCAGGATCAGTTGCAGCAGTAAGATGCCACACCAACCGATAATTGCCAGGAGCAGGCGCAGGATCATGGCGGTTCTCCCGTCTCCTCAGCGAGCCTAGCCGCGTCGCACAAAGGCCTTGATGAACGACTCCGCCATATACTGCGGGGTGCCGCTCAGAATGCCCTCACGCCCCTTGAACGGCGCTTGGACCACCAACCCGTCGGGGCCAATATCGAATTGCCGGATATGCGTGTCGTGCGCGCTGCCGCGCATTTTGAGCACGATGATGGCGCGGTGAATAGCGCTTTCGATTTCCACATAGCGCAGCATGATGTAGGAATCTACCAGGAAGCTCATGTTCTCTTCGGTCTCATCGTCGGAATGGGGCTCGTCGCCCAACAGCACATAGGCCTCGCGGGTGAGAAGCGCTGTCAGGCCCTCGCGGCGGAGCGCGTTCAGAAAACCGTGCAGCAGATTGCGCAGCTCCACCGGGTCGTCCGTCAGCCGTTCGAATTGCGAGAGGCTGTCTACCAGGATGCGCTTCACGCCCATACTGTTGACCAGGCCGGAAATGCGCCCGTTGAAGCGTTCGAGGTCTGCTTTGGTGACTTCCGGGCTGCTCATGATGACCTGCAACAGCCGGCGCTGCTCCAGGTCCCGAAAATCCCAGCCGAAACCTGCGGCGTCCCGGTAATACTGCTCCGGGAATTGCTCAAAGGTGAGGATCAATCCCGGCTCGCCATGCGTGGCCCCATAATGGATGAACTGCATGCCCAGGGTGGTCTTGCCACAGCCGGGCGCACCTTCGACGAGATTGGCCGTCCGCGGCAGGAAGCCTCCGCTGAGCATCTGGTCGAGTCCCGGCACACCGGTGAGCGCACGTGCTTCAGATTGCATGACTCGTTTTCCCCTTCACGGGCGCCTGTTTCAGTAGCTGCCTTTGATGACGTGATAGATGGCGCGAATGCGGAATTGCCGGTCCTCGCTGGCCTGGATGAAGCGGGCGAGCCTGTCGCGGAGTTCCGGGTCCGCCGAGAGGGCGTAGACCACGAGCGCCCCCATGTGGGTCTCTTCCAGCAGGCCGCGTTCCGCGAGCTCCGCCAGCTCCTGCCCCACCGTCTCTTGATTGCGTCCGGCGTAGCGTGCGATGTTGTCCACCGTGTCAATGGTGTGCGGATTGTTGAAGAAGAAGCGCATCAGATCCCATTTGATGAACGAATCCACGTATTGGTTTAGAAAATCCAGCAGATCCGGATCAATATCCCCCGTGTAGGCACGGTTGGCCAGACTGTCTTTTTCCATGGCTATTGCTTCTCCGGTTCCGCCGGACCTGGCTACAGGCTACTTGCTCGACGCCGCATGCGCGTGTTCGCTTGCCGGTTTCTGGCTGACATAGCGCTTGAGACCCTTTTGTTGATCTTCCTGGAAATGGCAGTTCTTGTATTTTTTGCCGCTGCCACACCAGCATGGATCGTTGCGCCCCAATTCCCGCGTCCCCGGTCGCCGACTGATCTGCGGTGAAGGGGGCGCCTGAGTGCTGCCGCCGCTCGTCCGCAGCACCGGTCGCTTCGCGGCAGGGGTGAGCGCCGCCGGCGAGGGTTGCCGCCCGGCGGCGGCTCTGGCCGCCGCCGGCGCCGGCATGAGGAACAGATGGCGCACGATCTCCTGTTGCACGCTCGCCAGCATCTCCTGGTACATCTCGAAGGCTTCCTTTTGATAAGCGACCAGCGGACGTTGTTGGCCGACGGCGCGCAGCCCGATACCCTCGCGCAGGATGTCCAGGTCGGTGAGATGCCGGATCCAGGCGGTGTCGAGCGCGCGCAACATCAGCTGCCGATCGGAGGCCAATCGCCGTGCTTCGGTGACGATCGCCTGCACTTGCGTCTCTTGTTCGGCGGTAAGCCGCCGCAAGGGGACCTCGCGCAGTTCCTCCACCGTCTCCGCGCCCCACTGCGCGCGCAGTCGCGCCGCCACGTCTTCATGGAACGGCTCGCGCGTATCGAGGATGCGCCCGATGGTCACCTCGTCCTGCCGCATGGCGTGATAGAGCTCGGCGCCCAATTGCTGATGCATCTGTTCGTAAGTCTGAGCGGCCGACGTGTGGAGCTGGGCTATGAGCGCGTCGGGCTTCAGCCGCGCCATCGCCTCGACGGTGAAATCGCGCGGCAACGGCATGAAGCGGCGCAGCTCCGCCAGCAGCCCCTTGAGGTCCCAATCCTCCTCATCTCCGGCGGTGGCGGCCGTGACGACGCGGCGAATTTCTGCCTCCACCATCTCCAGTAGATTGTCTTTCAGGTCCTCCCGGGAGAGGATCTTGCGCCGTTCGGCATAGACGACTTCGCGTTGTTTGTTGACGACGTCGTCGTATTCCAGCACGTGCTTGCGCACGTCGAAGTTGTAGCCTTCGACCCGTTCTTGCACCGAGGCGATCACCTTGCCGAGGACGTTGAACTCCAGCGGCGCGTCCTCCATGCCGGCGCGTTCCATCCACGGTTGCAGGCGTTCGCCGCCGAAGCGCCGCATCAGCTCATCTTCCAGCGAGATGTAGAAGCGGCTGGAGCCGGGATCGCCCTGGCGTCCCGCGCGTCCGCGCAGCTGATTGTCAATGCGGCGCGCTTCATGGCGCTCGGTACCGATGACGTGCAGTCCGCCCGCCGCGTAGATCTCCTTCCGATCCGCAGCGCATTGCTGGACTTTTTCGTACAGCACCTGCGCCCAGTGGGTGGGAAATTGGGGGGTGGGATCCTCCCCGCGACGCGCCAGACGGAGTGCGGCGTCCCATTCCGCCGGGGGAATTTGGGTGAGGTCTATTTCCTCGCGGCGCAGTTGCTCGCGCGCCATCCCTTCCGGGTTGCCGCCGAGCAGGATGTCCACGCCCCGGCCCGCCATGTTGGTGGCGATGGTGACCGTTCCCGGCTGCCCCGCCTGGGCGATGATGGTCGCCTCGCGTTCGTGATACTTGGCGTTGAGCACTTCGTGGCGGATGCCCGCCGCTCTCAGCATCTTTGACAGGCGCTCCGAGGTTTCGATGGCGGTGGTGCCGACCAACACCGGTCTGCCGGCGGTGTGAGCGGCTTTGATCTCCTGGACTACGGCGCGGAATTTGGCCGTCTCGGATTTGTAGATTTGGTCGGGCAGATCCAGCCGCCGGAAATAGCGCGTTCCGTCCGTGTCGTCGTAAACCGTGACTTTGATTTTATCGCCGGCGTCCTCCGGCAGGATCCCCGCGAAGGCAACCCCGCTCGCCGTCGCCGGCACCTCTCGCTCCTGCAGCTCCTCGAAGCGGGCGCGATATTCCACGTTGGTCGGCAGGACGACGACGTCGAGGTTGTAGATGCTGCGGAGTTCCTCTTTCTCCGTCTCCGCGGTGCCGGTCATGCCGGCGAGTTTGTGATACATGCGGAAGAAGTTCTGGAACGTGATCGTCGCGTAGGTCAGCGACTCGCGTTGGATGGGAACGTGCTCCTTGGCTTCGATGGCTTGATGCAGGCCCTCCGAGTAGCGCCGCCCGAACATCAGCCGTCCGGTAAAGGCGTCCACGATGATGACCTCTCCCTCGCGGATCACGTATTCTTTGTCGAGCTGATAGAATTCCTTGGCGCGCAGGGCGTTGTCGAGGTAGGGGAGCATGTGCGCATGTTGCGCATCGTAGAGGCTTTCGCCTGCGGGGATGTTGAGCAGCTGCTCCACTTTGGCGACGCCCGCTTCGGTGAGCAGGACCACTTGCGTGCGCAGGTCCACTTCGTAATCCGCACCCTCGTGCAGCAACGGTACGAGCCCGGCGAAACGCTTGTACAGCTCGGAGGATTCCTCTGCCGGACCGGAAATGATCAACGGCGTGCGCGCTTCGTCAATGAGGATGCTGTCCACCTCATCCACGATGGCGTAGGCCAGGTTCCCCTGGGCACACTGCGAGAGCGAAATGACCATGTTATCGCGCAAATAGTCGAAGCCAAATTCGTTGTTTGTGCCGTAAGTGATGTCCGATTGATAGGCCTCGCGGCGGGTGATGGGGCGCAGGTTCTGCAGCCGGTCGTCTTCGGACACATAGGTGGGGTCGTAGCGGAACGAGGCTTCATCGGGGACGCCCTGTCCCGATTGGATGACGCTCACGCTCATTCCCAGGGCATGGTACACCGGCCCCATCCATTGCACGCCGAATTTCGCCAGATAATCGTTGGGCGTCACCAAATGGGCGCCCTCGCCGGTGAGCGCATTGAGGTAGAGCGGCAGCGTGGCGACGAGGGTCTTGCCCTCGCCGGTGCGCATTTCCGCCACTTTGCCGTCGTGCAGGATCATCCCGCCGATGAGCTGCACGTCATAGTGCCGCAGGCCGATGGTGCGGCGGCTCGCCTCGCGCACGGCGGCGAAGGCTTCGGGCAGGAGCTCCTCCAACGTCTCGCCGTCGTGATAACGACGGCGGAACTCGTTGGTCTTGGCTCGTAATTGGGCCTCGTTCAGCGCCTGGAACTCCGGCTCCAGCGCGTTGATAGTTTGGACAATTTTCTGCAGGCGGGCAATTTCCCGATCATTGGAATTGCCGAAGACCCGCTCCAGGAATTTCGGTGGCATGCATGCTACTCCGTTGAATGGGATGGCGACGCAGCGGCGATCTTACGCGCCGGTGCGCCGGCATGGGCTGGGCAGGTACAGCGATAAAAATTTTGCGTTCTTTACGCCATTTGCGGTTAGATTGGTTTTGGCTGCCCTGCTGCATCAGTCCTCCACGTATATGTACACATATATGTAATGGTAGAGCTGCTTTTCAGGAAAACAAGTGCTCCCATGGATGGAAGGAATTATACCATGGGGCTGGAGGACAACAAAGGGACTTTCCGTGCGTTAGAATGCGTGACGCCCCCGGCGAGGGGGGTGCCAGGGGCGTCACTGCCAAGAAAGGAGGTGAGATGCTGATAAAAACCCGGTCAAGTGTTTCTTGGTGACCAGTCTCATCATAGGGCAAATACTTAGCTGAGCGTAGTGACGAATGACCTGTAAAGTCGGGACGTCCATCAGCCGCCAGGCGCTGGTTCTCCCCCCGGTCGCGGCAGGGTCAGGACAATCTTAAAACATGACCTTAATATTTCTAATCTAGAGTTTTGAAAAATCAAACTTCATACCTTGACAGACTTTGATTTTTGTGCTACACTGTAATAAAATTAATACCAGGAGGTGAGTATGTATCGTATGCCGATGCAATGTCCCATTTGCGCAGGGGAGTTGTTGGTGGAACGGTTGACGTGCTCTCAGTGCGGTACTTCCCTGGAAGGCAGCTTTTCCCTGGAGCGGCTATCGCGCCTGAGCGAGGAGCAATGGCAGTTTGTGGAGCTCTTTCTGCGCTGCGAGGGCAAGTTGACCCGCGTGCAGGAGGAATTGGGGATCTCTTATCCCACCGCGCGGAATCGTCTGCACGACGTGCTGCATGCTTTGGGCTATGAGGTGGAAGAGGAACCCGCGGCAGAGACCCGGCAGCAGCTCCTCGATGACCTGGCGGAAGGCAAGACGACGGTCAGGCGCGTCTTGCAGCTGTTGACGAGAAAATGAATTTCGAGTGCGGAGGTGAAGCATGGTTCGCGATGATCTGAAGGCCAGAATGGCCGAAAAACTGGCGCGTCGCCGCGAGAGATTGCTGGAAAATGTCGCTGAAACGGAGAGCCGCAAGGCCGAAATCGAAGCCGAACTTGCCGGATTGCAGGCCTCGCTGGAGGAGCTGGAACGTGAGCTGCCAACGCTCGACGACAGCACGCCCGGCGCCCGAGAGCGCCTGGGCGCGCAGCGCGAACGCCTGCTGGCAAAGAAGGAGCGCCTGGAATGGAAACTGGAATCCCTGGAAATCCGTCTGGAAGCCCTTCGCGATGCCGCCGAGCAGCTCGAATTCCAGTGGGAGGAGCCGCCGCGCAGTGGCTTTGTGGGACAGGTGCCCCCTGTCCCCCCCCATGTCCCCCCGCCGCCGCGAGCGCCCGCGCCGCCGCGTCCTACCTCGCGGCAGCGGGAGGAGGAGCGGCTGCGGATTCTGCAGCTCGTCGCGGAGGGCAAGATCACCGCGGAGGATGCAGCGCGGCTGCTGGAGGCGCTGGCGAGCGGCGGCGAGGCCGAGGCCCCAGCGCCTTCCCGGCCGCATGCCCTGCGGGTCAAAGTCACCGATTCGGAGACGGGAGCAATCCGGGTGAATCTCACCATGCCGTTGAATTTCGTGCGTGCGGCCTTGCGTCGCGGCGGGCAGAACGTCCCCAATATCGTCGTGGGAGGGGTGTCCCTTGACGCTGAGGAGCTGGAGACCTTGCTGACCAGCGGCTTGCAAGGGCACATCATTGACGTGGTGGATGAGAAAGACGGCGAGCGGGTGGAGGTGTTCGTGGAATAATCCCCTCCCTGGCCTGATTTTTGAGACGTCAGCGGAAATCATCCACAGATTTTGCAGATGACGCGGATACGCCGGAAAAACTGGCGGAATTGGGGTCACTTGTGAAGCGGAACGCCTTTTTGAGGGGATCATGAGCCGACGCGGCAAAGGAGCGTCGGCTCATGGTTTTTGATGCAGGGCTATCGTATTTGACCGCCTGTGGCAGAAATGGGCCTAAAGGCCGGGGATAAAAAAGGGGGTTTTGATGCCGGTCACGCCTTATTTTTCGAAAGTGTGCTATAATGTGCGCGATTTGGCTCGCTTACGGGTTCCATATTCAGACAGGTTTGACTTCCAAACAAGGAGGAAAAGCGATGGCCGTACATCTGTATCTGTCTTTGATCCCCGAGGCGTTGATTGCCTCAATGCTCACCCCGGAGCAATTTGGCGCCTATTACGCCGTCGGCAGCGAAAAGAAATCCCATGGACAGGCAATTTTCTTCGAGATTGATCCCAACTATCGGCATGACGCTCTGCCCATCGAGGAAGGCCTCCGCCGCTGTGTCCCGCACGAGGATGGCGCGCCTAAGCGCTCGCTCTACATCTCCGTATACCGCGCGCTAGAGCATGTGTCCCTCGACGCGATCCAGAAGCTCTACCTGGTGACTCAGGATGGGCGCACTTTGGGTCTGGATTCCAGCTCAGCGCTGCCGGCGGAAGAAGCGGGGTTGCACCTGTATCAGGAGATCGCCCCCGTTCATCCGCTGGTCGTGAGCAGTTTGCCCCCGCATGAGTTCTACGATCTGATTGTCAATAATCCCGCCTCGCTGCTGACCCTGCCCGCGGTGTGCTTTGTGGAGCTGAGTCTGGGAGAGCTGGCAGAAAACCCCGAATACGGCGCGGTCGGCGATCTGCCCTATGCGAACATTGATCACCTGCGTCAGTGCCTGGTGGATTTGCGCACCAAAACCGTGAGCACGAAGATGGTGGATCGTATCTCGCCGGCGACGTTCCCTTATCGCACGATCAAGAGCGGAATTTTCGTGGGCAACCGGGAGCAATTCCTCTACTTCCCGCTGCCCTCACGGGATGAATTGCGCGCCAAGCATTATCGCTGGTGGCGTTCAGCCAACATGTAAGGCGTGACCGGTCGCCGACGCCGGCTACTGATCGCTGGTTGCCGGCCGGTGATCGGCGCTGATGACAAGATCTTATCAGGAGTCAATGGAACAATGACTGACACAGCTTGGTTAATCGTTGGCATTGTGTGTGGATTGGTGTCCATTGGAATGGCGGTGTGGCTGTATCTCTGGGTGCATCGGCAGGATCCCGGCACACCCCAGGCACGCAAGGTTGCCGCCTGGATCCGGGAGGGGGCGATTTCGTACCTCAAGAAGTTGTACCGTGCCCTGTTGATGTTAGCGGCGATCATCGCGCTGCTCCTCTTCATCGTCTTTGGCCTTGGAAATCAGGACCCCGGCTACGGCCTCAAGATGTCGTTGGCCTTCCTGATGGGCGCGCTGCTCTCCTCTGTGGCGGGCTACATGGGGATGAGCATCGCCGTCGAGGCCAACGTGCGCAGCGCGACGGCGGCAGAGAAGGGGCTGTCCCCGGCGTTCAACGTGGCCTTCAAGGCCGGCGCGGTTCTGGGCCTGGCAATGGTCGGCATTGGCGTGGTGGGAATGTGCACCATCTATCTGCTCACGGGGGAGGCGCAGATCGTGTTGGGCTTCAGTTTCGGGGCCTCGACGCTGGCGCTGCTGGCGAAAGCCGGCGGCGGTATCTACACCAAAACGGCGGACATCGCCGCGGACCTGGTGGGCAAGGTGGAAGTGGGAATCCCGGAGGACGATCCGCGTAACCCTGCCGTGATCGCCGATAACGTCGGCGATAACGTGGGCGATGTTGCGGGCATGGGCGCTGACATTTTCGACAGCTACGTGGCCTCGGCGGTGGCGGTGATGTTGCTGGGCACAGCGATGAGCTCCGATATGGGCGTGCAATACATCATCTTCCCGCTGATCCTGTGCACCCTTGGCATCATTTCCTCGCTCCTGGGGATTCAGCTCGTCCGGGTCAAGCCCG
>JAAZNO010000053.1 GCA_012798275.1 Chloroflexota bacterium | reverse complement strand
GGCGCGGGATTGACGCGCTTCAGGTCGAAGCGTTGGATGAGCTCCTCGCGGGTGAAGATCTCCTGCTCCTCGCCCTCGCCGGGCGCCCAACCGACCAGCGCCAGAAAGTTGAAGAGGGCCTCGGGCAGGTACCCCTGCTTCTCGAACTCGGCGACCGAGATGGCGCCGTGACGCTTGCCGAGCTTTTTCCCGTCGGCGCCCAGCACCAGCGGGACGTGGGCGAATTCCGGCAGCTCCCAGCCGAAGGCGCGGTAGAGGGTGACGTGTTTGGGCGCGCTGGAGAGCCAGTCGTCGCCGCGGATGATGTGCGTGATCTGCATCAGGTAATCATCCACGACCACGGCGAGGTGATAGGTGGGGAAGCCGTCGGATTTTAGCAGCACCTGGTCGTCAATCCCGCTGTTTTCGAAGACGACGTCGCCTTTGAGCAGATCGTGGACCACCGTCTGCCCTTCGCGGGGCATTTTCAGGCGGATGACGTGCGGCTCGTGCGGGGAGATGGCATCGGGGGGCAGATCCCGGCAATGCCCGTCGTACATGATCATTTCCCCACGGGCGCGCTGTTCCTCGCGGATGCGCTCCAGACGTTCCGGCGGACAGTTGCAGCGGTAGGCCCAGCCCTTGTCGAGCAGCTCCAGGGCCTTCTCGCGGTAGAGAGGCAGCCGCTCGGACTGCACATAGGGGCCGTAAGGGCCGCCCACATCGGGGCCCTCATCCCAATCCAGGCCCAACCAGTGCAAGCTGTTGAAAATCACGTTGACGGCATCGGGCACATACCGGGTGCGGTCGGTATCCTCGACGCGGATGATGAACTGCCCACCGTGCTGGCGCGCGAAGAGCCAGTTGAAGACGACCGTGCGGATGTTGCCGATGTGGGGCTGCCCCGTGGGGCTGGGAGCGAATCGGACACGAACTGTCATAAGAATTCCTCCTCAAAAAATCAGCGAGTCAGCGAAAAAGCGAGCCAGCGAATCATTTACATTCATACGTTCGCACGTGGGCACGGATCCTATTTTCTGAGAAGATCACTCACGCATTACGGATTACGCATTTTCAGAAGAGCCTTGTGCGTACATCTTGCTAAAACTCCAGGCGTTTGCGGCGCATGGACACGCTCTGCACCAGGCCGATGCCGATATAGGCAATCACCAGCGAGCTGCCCCCGCTGCTGATGAAAGGCATGGGCAGTCCCGCGACGGGCAGGACGCTCAAGTTCATGCCGATATTGACGAGCAGCTGATAGAAGATGTAGGTGATCACGCCCACGACAATGAGCTGCCCGGTGAGGTCGCCGGCGTTGGCCGCGATGCGCAACATCCGCCACAACAGCAGGCCGAACAGCGCCAACAGGGCCGTCGCGCCGATAAAGCCCGTCTCCTCACAGATCACTGAAAAGATGAAGTCGGTGTGACGGACGCGCAGAAAGTGCAGCTGGCTCTGCGTGCCCGAGGCGAACCCCTTGCCCATCAGCCCGCCGGAACCGATGCTGATGAGCGCCTGTTCCAGATTGTATCTGGCCCACGGGTCGCGCTCCGGTTGCAGGAAGTTGAGAATGCGGGCCTGCATGTATTCGGGCAAGAGGGGCAGGACGAGGGGGATGGCGACGATGGCCACGAGCGCCAATCCGCTGAGATACGAGGTCTTGATCCCCGAGGTGAAGACCAGCGCGGCCCACATGGCAGCGTAGAGCGTCGCCGTGCTCAAGTTGGGCTGCAGGTACACCAGCACCGCCGCGAGGACCGTCATCCCCAGCGAAATTCCCAGCTCCTGTAGCCCCGGCGGATTGGGAGCGTTGCGGGAGAGCATCCCAGCCTGGCTGATGAGTATCAATATCAGCGCGGGGAAGGCCGGCTGAATGGAAATGCCGCCGATGTAGATGAAGCGTCGCACCTGCCCGATCTCGCTGGAGCCGAAAAGCAGGGTGAACACGAGCAGGCCGAGCGCCAGGATGTAAAGGGGCCATTGCAGGCTTTCCAACAGGCGGTAGTTGACGAGGGACGTGACAAAGACCATGACGACGCCCAAAACGGCATAGACGGCCTGATTGCGCCATATCCCCGCGAGCGATTCCGAGCCGATGGTAGCGCTGTAGATCATGGCGACTCCCACAGCGGTCAGCAGCACCACAATTAACAGCAGCACCCAATCGAAATATTGCCAGATTGATCTGCGCATGGTTCCTCGAACTCCGGCTTTTATTATAACACAATCGGCTTGTTTTCTTTAGCATACTCTTTCAACACACTACCCATTCTTCTCAATTGCGGTATGATTAGCGCTGTTGACACACTCAGGGCAAAGAAGGTCATCTCATGCGCAGGTTTCTTCGGATTTTGGTGGTCCTGGCAACGTTCATCGTCCTGGTGATGGGCGCAGTGCGCGCGACGACGCTGCCGTGGTTCCCGCGTTGGGCCTATGCGCGCGCCGATTTTCCCGCCGACGCCTACGGCATGACCGCTGAGGAGCGCCTGCGCCTGGCGGAAGCCTGTATCGCGTTCCTCAACCTGCCGCACGACCGGACATTGCTCTCTGCGTTGCAGCTAGAGGACGGCGCGGTGGCTTTCAACGAGCGCGAGCTGCAGCACATGGACGACGTGAAGGGCGTGTATGATCGGCTGACGATCTGGGCCGTGTTCGCGTTGACGGTGGGCGGCATCGCCATCTGGGCGTTGCATCGTCGCGGCGAGGGGGCCGCAATCTGGGGCGCCCTTTCTGATGGCGGTCTGGCGACTCTGATCTTGCTGCTGCTGCTGGGGGTGTTGATGGGCGTGGCTTGGGAAACCTTTTTCGTCGGCCTGCACGGCGTCTTCTTTGCGCCGGATACCTGGCGCTTCTATTATACCGATACCTTGATCCGTTTGTTCCCGGAGCCGTTCTGGCAGCTGGCGGGCCTCGTCGTCGTGGTGATGGTCGTAGTGCCGGCATTC
>JAAZNO010000419.1 GCA_012798275.1 Chloroflexota bacterium | reverse complement strand
GCGCCTGTTCCGCGAAAGCGCGTCGCACATCGGGCACGTTGCGCATCATAAACGCCGAGATGACGGCGTCGAAGGCGGCATCAGGGAAGGGCAGCGCCAGGCCATCCCCCACAGTCCACACCAAAGGCGGTCTCACGGCGGCGGATTTGATTTGGGCGCCGCGCAGCATCGCCCAGGTGAGGTCAACGCCGACGACATGCAGTCCCGGATACTTTCGCCGCGCCTGCAACGCCACATCGCCCGTGCCACTCGCCACGTCGAGCAGCCGGCCCGCGGCAGGCAATGGCGCACGCCGCAGCGCTTCACGGCGCAAGCGCTGATCCTGTCCCAGCGAGATGATGTGGTTGATCGTGTCGTAGCGCGCCGCGATACGCGAAAACATCCCTCGCATCACGGCTTCCTGATGTTGATCTGGGGTTGCCGCGCCCGCTGGGGGCATCGAGGGATGTTCAATCGGGCTTTGTGCGACGCCGGTCACCGGCTTCTCTCCTCCTGGAAATGTGCGTCAGCAATCACCCTCAGAGTGCTCCTGCGAGACATGCCGTCATTATAGCCTTGTGGCAAGGCCCCCCCTAGTGGGGAGTGTCACTTTCCCTATTGATGATGTTCACCTCAAACCGACTTCCAGCTGCTGCAGCATTTGGTCAACAGATTGCAGCACTTCGGGGGGCAAAGTCACCTCCACGGGCAAATCCAAGGCCAGACGATAGGTCATCGAAATCGGGAATTCCGCTTGAAGGGGGACTTCAAACGTGGCTTTTACCGGCACGGAACCCGCTACCGGAATGGAAAGCTCCTGCCTGCCGAGCAGGGGAATGTTGAACGAAGTGCGCACTTGCGTGGAAAAGGGGAAAACTGTGTCTATGGGCACGGTGAAGGTGTCCGAGATGCTCACCGTGTCGGAAATGGGGATTTTCTGGTCAATGGCGATTTGCAGGGCGAGCGGCTGTCCGCTCCACGCCTGCAAATCGGCCCGGGCGCTGCTCACTATCTCATGGAATTGTCCCTGCGCCGCCTGCAGCTCGCGTTGCATCGCGCCGATCCAGTACAGCGCCACGCCGTTGAGCGCCAACGAGAGCAGCAGCAACGCCCACAACACTCCCTGGCCGGGGGAGCGGCGCGGGCACGGAGGGGTCCCTTCCGGCAGCGGACGGGTACGAGAGGTCTCAATGGGGGACATTTCCTGAGTCATGGGCAAGCTCCCTGGCAATGTGATGGAGCAACTCCGGCTGCCGCCAGATGCTGGCGTCGAGCTGGACGGCGACCGCGCCGAGAGCCAGGCAGGCGCGGGCGTCTTCGAGGGAACCAATCCCGCCGCAAGCGATCACCGGGACCGGCAATCGCGGCGCCCAATGCGAGAGCTCGTGCAACAGCAAGGGCAGGAGCGCCGGCCCATAGAGCCGCCCGCGCATGAAGGCGGGGGGCCCCTCGTCGGCGTCCTCGAGCAGCGGCAACAAACCGCGCGGCGGCGCGGTGAGGGTCAGCGCGTCAACGCCCGCCTCAGTCAGGGGATCCGCCAGGGTCGCCACCTCGCTAAAGGGGAGGCGCACAATGACCGGCAGGTCGCTGTTCAGGCGCAGCGCTCTGAGCAGCGCCAGCGCCTTTTCGACGGAAGTGTGCTCGTCGAGTCCCAGCTCGATGCCGTGGAGGGTGGGTTCACCCGCGAGCTTGTCGGCGACGGAGGCCATTTCGGCCGGGCTTGAAGCTAACACATGAAGGATCACCGGCAGTCCAAGCCGTTCCCAGAGCTCGCGGTACTGGCGCAGGATGGCGCTCAGGCCCGGATTGGGATGTCCGGTATGGATGAGAAGCGTCTCGCTGCGGACGGCAAGGCGCGGCGGGTTGGCAGCG
>JAAZNO010000418.1 GCA_012798275.1 Chloroflexota bacterium | reverse complement strand
CAGGAATCCCTTGCGCACGGCCGCTCGCAGGCCGTTGACGTTCCACGAGAGTAGCGTCAGTTCTGTCGTCATGATTTTCACACAGGAACACGGAGGACGCCGGCCTCATTCATCTGCCGCGCGTCCCCCGTGTTTTTAGAGCTGCGGAATCACCCCAGGAGCTGCTCCAGCCGCGTCACCATCTCCGCCAGAATGCCGAAGGTGACCTCGACCGCTTCCGGTGTGGTGAGATCCACTCCCGCCAGCTTCAGCGCGTCGAGGGGATAGAGCGCGCTGCCGCTCTTGAGGAATTGCGTGTACCGCTCGACGGCGGGCGTCCCTTCCTCCAGCACGCGGCGCGACAGGGCATACGCGCCGGAGATGCCGGTGGCGTATTGGAAGACGTAATAGTCCACATAGAGATGCCCAAACGTCGCCCAGGTGATGCCTACCCGGTCGCGGTCTACGTGCATCTCGTCGCCGTAGCCTTCGGCGAAGAGATCTGCCATCAGCGCGATCATGTCATCGGCCGTGAGGCCCTGGCCGCGCTCCACCCGCTGATGCGTCTCCAGCTCGAAGCGCGCCAGCGTGGGCATGATGAAGAAGTAGCGGTGGAAGTTGGACAGCGCCTCCTCGATGAGCCCGATCTGGAAAGCGGGGTCGGGCTGCGTGCGCAGCAGATAATCCCGCACGAGCGCCTGATGGAAGTTGGAGGCCACCTCTGCCACAAACATCGAGTATTGCGAATAGATGAGGGGCTGCGTTTTCCAGGTGAGATAGGAGTGCATGGAGTGCCCCAATTCATGGGCCAGCGTGCTCAGGCTGAAGACGTCGTGATTGTAGCTCATCATGATGAAGGGATAGGTTCCGGGCCAGCCGGCGGAAAAGGCGCCGGCGCGCTTGCCCTGGTTGGGGAGCACGTCCACCCAGCGTTCCTGGGTACAGCCGCGACGCACCGTCTCCACATACTCCGGGCCCATCGGCGCGAGGCCTTCGCAAATCCACTGCACGGCCTGTTCGTAGGGGATGGAGGGTAGCGGGGTCTTCTGCAGCGGCGCCCAGATGTCGTAGGGATGTAACGTCTCCACGCCGAGCGCTTTGCGGCGGAGCGCCCAGTAGCGGTGCCACGTGGGAAGATGCTTGCGGAAGGTCTCGATGAGATTGTGGAAGACGGTTTCGGGGATGTCTTGGGAAAAGAGCGCTGCCTGCAGGGTGGATTCGTAATTGCGCGCGCGCATCATGAAGGCATTTTGCTTCAGTGAGGTGACGAGGCACGCGGCGAGCGTGTTTTTGTACGCCAGGTGCAGGTCGGTGCTGTGTTCCCAGGCGGTGCGACGGGCCTCCCGGTCCGGGCCGTGGAGGATTTTCTCCAACGTCCCCTGGGTCACGGGGAGCTGCGTGCCGTCGCTGGCCAGCGCCGGCTCGAACTTGAAATCGGCGTTGGTCAACATGCCGGCGGTGGTCTCCGCGCCACTGAAGGGATCCAGCAACATGCCCAGCAGCGCTTCTACCTCGGTGGAGCGCACGTGCGCTTGCTGCCGGAACAGGTCGTGGAGGTAGTGCTCCATGAACGCCAGACGGGGTTCCTGCTCCAGCCAGCTCTGCAGCGTCGCTTCGCCGATGGCCAGCAGCTCGGGGTTGAGGAACGCCGTCGTCGCCATCGTGTGTCCCATCAGGCCTTGAGCGCGGCTCTCAGCGGCCGCGGCCCAGGGATCGTTCATGTCCACGGCATGTTCCATCGTCGCGTAGAGGTAGAGCTTTCCCACGCGGCGCAACAGCTCCTCGAAGGCGGTCATGGCCTCGAGGAGCACTGCCGGCCCTGCGGCGAGCCGGCCTTGGAAAGCGCCAAAGGCGGGAACGTTTGCCAGCGCGGCGGTGAATTCGGCCTCCCAGGCCTCGCGGGAGGGGAAGACGCTGGGGGCGTTCCAGGTGTACTTTTCGGGGACTTCACAGCGTGAAAGCACAGCAGATTGGGTCATGGTAGGGTTCTCCTTCAGAAAATAGGCGAGTACCGCGAACTTCAGGCCGCCCCGGAATGAATTCCGGGTCTGGCAGGTCAATTCGCTGAAGCGAGCTCCCCCAACAACGCGCTTCAGCGCGGTTGGCTCGCGTCAGGCGGGGAATTCCATCCCCAGCCAAACTGTAGTCCAGCCCGCCGGATTGTCAACAGAGTTGAAGGGAGCGTGATTCGGGTTATACTGTTTAGGGAGCAGGACGTCGTGAGTGGTGAACAGTGATGAAGTTCCCTTTTGAAACGACTTGAAACTCACGGTTCACATCTCACAGACTCGCGGGAGGAAACGATGTTGAACGACACAGAACTGAAAGCGTTGTTGGAACGGTTGAACACGGTCGCTGTGGTGGGGATGTCCACCAATCCCACCAAGGCCGCTCATCGCGTGCCGGCCTATCTGCTCACCGAAGGCTTCGAGGTGATTCCGGTGAATCCGCACGCCGAGACGATTCTGGAGCGGCGGTGTTACCGCAGCCTCCTGGACATCCCGGAGTCCATTGACATTGTGGAGGTGTTCCGTCCCTCGGAGGACGCCCTGCCGGTCGTGGAGGAAGCGCTCGCGCGGCACACGGCTCGTGGTGATGTGGCGTTGATCTGGCTGCAGTTGGGAATCGTGAACGAGACGGCGCGGGCGCTGGCAGAAGCCGCGGGGATTCCCTTCGTGCAGGACCGCTGCATGGCGATCGAGATCCCGCGCCTGTTTCCGGGGGGCCGGGTGAAACGCTAGAGGATTTTACGACGGAACGGGTATTCCAACCCTGCTAACCAAAACCGTGGGTGGAGGCGATGAGGGGTGAGCGAAAGAATGTCCGAACGGCGCACGGCCCCCGGCTCATCCACGTTTCACGCCCTACGCCTCGCATCTTACAACAGCGTGCGGGGATCGGGCAGGACCCCTGGCTCCAATAAGCGCACGGCTGCCTCGTAGCCTTCGGCTGCCATGGCGGTAGGGCGGACGCTGCGCACGCGGGCGATGGCCTCGTCGGGCGTCATGTTCCTGTAGATGACCAGGTAGCCAGCGAGAATCGCGCCTGTGCGATCCTGCCCCATATAGCAATGGACCAGGGTGGGATTCCCCGCGCGCAGCTGAAGGTCAATGAAGGCCCACACTTTCAGCGCCTCGTAGATGAAGGCCCGCTGCAGGCTCCGTGAACTCAGCACGATCGAGGGGAACTTCGCACGGTAGTGGACGAATCCCTGCGTTGAAAGGTCCTCGGGCAGGTCATCCTCGGCGAGAGAGACGAGCGCCCGGATCCCGGCGGTGTACAGTTCGGCGGGATTCCAGGGCGCTGCGGTAGGACCGGGACGCCCGGCCAGCAGGCCTTCGATGACCCAGAAAACGTGTTGCATGGGTTCCATTGTAGCCGAATCCCCGCCGCGTCAAGTGAATTCTTGGGCTATCGCATTTGGCCACCTGGGGCAGGAAGGCGGCCTGAAGGCCAGGGATAAAAAAGACGATTCCCGACAAAGTTCGGTTGCTTTATGCAGGTTGTGCAGTATAGTCGAAGAACGTCGCATCTATCCGAAATAAGAGAGTGGCCGGTGGTGCAGATAACTTTCGCCGCGGCGAACACGGAGTTTTAGCGTCAACGTATGGATTATGGATATGGATATAGATAGGGAAAACATAAAATTGGAGGCTGAAGGCGCCCCGGCGGGAGCCGTGGCGGGCGGGATCGTCGTCGCCGTGCGTTTTCAGCCGGTGGGCAAAATCTACTACTTCCTGGCCGCCCCAGAGCTCGCCCTCCAGGCGCGCGAGTGGGTGGTCGTGGAGACGACGCACGGCTTACAGGTGGGGCAAGTGGTGACGGTGAACCTGCCGCCGACGTGCGCGACTTGCGGCGAGGAGACGTTGCGCCCGATCGTGCGTCGCGCCAGCGCTCTG
>JAAZNO010000417.1 GCA_012798275.1 Chloroflexota bacterium | reverse complement strand
TGCACGGGCGCGGTCGTCCCGGTGATGGCGACCAGCTGTCCCGGCGCGAACGCCCCGGCGCCCAGCAAGCCGCTCTGCGTGTCGGCGCCGCCCACGGCCACGGGGAGACCCTCCGGCAGGCCCAGATGCGCCGCCGCCACGGGGAGCAGCGTCCCCAGCGAGGCGCCCGCGTCCCGCAAGGGGGGGAGCAGCGCGCGGGGGAGCCGCAGCTCCCCGATCAAGTCCTCGGCCCACGCGCGATTCCGCAGGTCGAGCAGCAGGCTCTCCCCGGCCTGCGTGCGCTCGGCGGCGCTGACGCCAGTGAGCCGGAAACCGAGCCAATCGCTCAGCGCCAGCGCCTGTCGCGCCGTAGCCAGGAGTTCCGGGGCATGGCGCTCCAGCCAGAGGAGGCGCGCCGGCAGGTGAATGGGGGCGGGCCAATGGCCGGTGCGCGCGTAGAGCTGTGGACCGCGCTCCTGCGCCAGTTCCAGCGCCTCGGACGCGGCGCGCGCGTCACGGTTGGGGACGGCAAAACACTCGCGCCCTTCTGCATCGAGCAGCACCAGACCGTGCCGCATACTGGTCGCAGCCAGGCCCAGCACCTGCGCCGGCTGGGCCCCGGCGCGGGCCAACACCTCGCGGGTCAGTTCCCCTAGCGTGCGCCAGATCAGCGCCGTATCCAGATCCAAAGCCCAGCTGCCGGCCGCGGGCGCAGCGCGATGGCGCCATGACCGTGAAACCGAGGTGACCCGGCCGGTTTCCACCTCCAGCAACAGGCAACTGCCTCCGCCGCCGCCTGCATCGAGACCGAGGAGATAATGTTGCGTCATAATTCTTGCTCCTTCGAAAATGGCCCCCGAATGAACACGAATTTCACGCATCAGATTAGAAATTCCTGGCCCCCGGGGTGAACGATTCTACGAAATTCAACCTCGCCGCCCTCTTCGGAAATCAGCGAGTCGGCGAATCAGCGAACATCAAGATCACTGGCGTGACAAAGGTACCGCCACTGACTGAAAAACGGAAAATTTCCTGGCGACCCTTGAAGATTGAGTATCAATTTTTGCCCTCTATCCCCTTTCCCATCCCCCCGCGCTGCGCGGGGGATGGGAACTTTTTTTTATGGGGCTTTGCAGGCGGGCTACGCCCGCCTGCAAAGCCCCCTTATGTTTTCTCCCCTCCCCAACGGCGTTTGCGCCGTTGGGGAGGGGGCAGGGGGTGGGGCAAAAGCTACAGGCCACCAAGGTTCATCCATCGCCGTCTGGCTACCTGGCGCCGGGCTGAACAGTTACCGCACATTTTCATGCTTGGATGATGTGCGCCAGCACCTGGCGTCTCCTGCGCAAATGGGCCCCGAATGAACACGAATTTCACGAATCAGATTAGAAATTCCTGGCCCCCCGGGGCTGCTACGTCCTCAAACAACGCGCCTCAGCGCGGTTGACTCGTGTCGAACCGGTGAAGCGAATCACTGGCGTTCACCCGTTTCGGCGTCCAATCAACGCGGAGAATGATAGGACGCAGAGTCTTATTTCATCAGCGTTCATCCGCGTTTAGCCGCCTCCTCCTAATGATAGCGCAACCGCAACACCAGGTCTTGGGGATAATTCCCGAAGCGCCGCCCAAAGATGTTGATCCCCCCCACATGCTGCGCCTCTGGTTTGACGCCGATGCGCACGGAGATGAACGGGTTGCCGACAATGTGTAGATCCTCCAGCCGCACATCGGAGATACGCACGCCGTCTATCATGCTCCCCCCGCCATTGACCTGCCAGACCTTCAGCAAGCCATATTGCGAATTCCAGTCCTCCCACCATGCAGGGGTGAGCACTCCGTGTTGCCCGCCAAAGTCTGCCGGGCTGGTCCACGTGCCAATTTCGATGCCGTTGATCCATAGCGTGATGTCCGAAGGCCAATCGGCGTGATGCAGCGGCGCCTCAGAGCAGATTTCCAGGGCGAAGTGCAGGCTCTCCAGCGTCACCCCAGGCGGTAACCGATTGGGGAAGCGATATTCCACATAGCCGTAGTGAAACCACAGGAGCTGCGCCTGCACCCGGTCCGGCTCGTAAAAGGAGGCCGGATCGTCAAACAGCCCGATAATCCCCGTTTCACTCGCCAGCCCACAGGTCGGGGTGACCTGACAATCCACGTAGGCCCCCACCGGCATCGAAATCTCCACCAGCTGTTGCTCCGGCACCTCGCCGCGCGGCAGCTCGATCACCACGACGTCGTAGGCGCGGGCGCAGATTTTCTGCAGGCCACGCACCGCGGGCTGCAGCTCGGTGTTCAACAACCCGGCCTCTTCCAGGCTGTTGATGTGCAGGGTCGCCGTCGAGAGCGGCAAGCCGAGTGCCTCCGCGATCTCGCTGACATTGCACACGCGATCGCGCAGCAGTTTGAGAATGCGCTGACGCGGCTCGGAGGCCAGCGCCTTCAACACGGCTGCAGCTTCAGGATTGTCGGCGTTCACGCGCAAAATGCGCCCTTCGAAATGGGAGGGTACCGTCATAAAGACCTCCTTCGCAAATGGGCCCCGAATGAACACGAATTTCACGAATCAGAAATTGAAATCCCTGGCCCCCGGAGCGAACGATTCTACGAAATTCAACCTCGCCGCCCGCTTCGAAAATCAGCGAGTCGGCGAATCAGCGAACATCAAGATCACTTGCGTGACAAAGGTACCGCCACTGACTAAAAAACGCAAGATTTCCTGGCGACTACTGAAGATTGAGAATCAATTCTTGTCCCCTATCCCCTTCCCCTTT
>JAAZNO010000005.1 GCA_012798275.1 Chloroflexota bacterium | reverse complement strand
GCCAATGCCGCCGATTTGCCGAAATTGCGGCGGAATCGAATCACTTTCACCCGCGCATCCTGCTGATGCAGACGCTCCAAGACCGCGTACGTGCCATCGGTGCTGCCATCATCTACAAACAGCAGCTCAAATACTTGCCCTACGGCCTCCAACGCCGAAAGGAGTTCCTGATAAAGAAGCGCGACGCTTTGTTCTTCATTCAACACCGGCACCACGACGGTAATATCCACGCCATCTTCCCCGCTGTTTTGCATGACTTCCTCCCCACATCACAACTGACCTCGGCCGCCGCAGAATCGCCATGGCTAACGTCGGAACAAATACAAACGCCGTTGCGAGTCCTGGATGGGCTGCGAGTCCACCAGGGTGAAGGCGCCAGCAAAAGCGCGCTCCAATCCCTCCTGCGTATACTCCGGGAAGATGTCCTCGCGCGTCGCCAACAACCTCTGTACCTGGGAGTCCTCCTTGGGAACGAATTCCAGCACCAGCCATTCCCCCACCTCGCGGAAGAATTCTGCCAGCCGGGGCAAGGGAACGTTGTTGGCAATGGCCAGGTGATGAACAAGCGCCAATGCCAGCACCGCGTCCGCCGGCCCACGCTCCAACCAGCTGGAGCGTTCCCGATTCTGCCATCCCAGCGCCGGACTGGGGTTGGTGAAATCCAGGAGCAACGGCAGGAGATGCGTCTCTCCGGTATCCCGCACGCTGCGATAAGCCTGCTCCACCGCCCCTGGATCCACATCGAAGGCCACCGTCGGAATGCCCCGCGCGCTCGCCAGCCGGCTGAAAAGCCCGGTGTTCGCCCCCAGGTCCCAAACGCTCTGCGGCGCGATCTTTTCCAGCCAGGCGCTGATCAGGGCCTTCTTGTGCTCGTGCGCCGCGGCCGTGTAGTTGGTCTTGTCGTAGTAATCCCCCCACGCCGTCGCGCCCTCGCGCCAGCGCAACCGGGCCGTCGCCGTCTCCAGGCTATCCAGCAAGCCCAACAGCCCCGTCCGACTCATCTGGCCGGTAGGGCGGGCCGGAACCGCAGCCGCATCAGCGTAGCGCTGCTGGGAGCGAGCGTGAAGGTAAATGTGGAAGAACAACCCGGCCTGGAAGCGCGCCGTCCAGGGCAGCAAGCGCGCGGTCAGATCCAGGGGCAGGCCATCTATGTAGACCCGGAGGAGCTGGCTCAGGCGCACATCCCGGCGCGCCATGAGCGCCAGGGGCGCCAGGAAATGCTGGCAAAACTGCCGGTAGGCGACCCAGGGCCGTCCCTCCTGATACGGTTCGAAGGAGAGGGTGTCTATCAACACCGGACGCCCGGCGTAAAACTGGATGTTGTAAGCGCTGCTGTCTTTCAGGGACATGCCGAAATCAAGCGCACGCTTCTGAATCCGCAGCGTCGTCAGCGCCGCGTCTTGCAGCTGACTGAAACACCACTCATAGGGATAGGAGATGAAGGGGATCTGCAACGGTCGCAAAATGCGATACGCCAGTTCCGGACGCGGAGCGGGTAAGCCGACTTCCTCGTGCGGCAGCAGCAGGCCGGCGTCGGTCAAAGCCGTGTAGAGCCCGGAGGTCATCAACCGATCATAATCGGCCTGCCCCCAGTGATTCACCTGGCGATAGATCGTCCCCTCATGGGAGAACAAAAAACCCGCCGGGTCACGAAACGAGCCAGAAACCGG